>NZ_JBYTEO010000026.1:0-93454 GCF_058791355.1 Pseudomonas sp. EB271-G4-1 | reverse complement strand
ATCGCATGTAGGTGCCAGCGAAGCCAACCGGAGGGCGATGCCCCCGGATGGACACCGGAGCGAAGGAACGCCGAGCCTTAGCGAGGGGCCGGACGCTGGGGCGAGCGTTTTTTTGCTTACTTTTTTAGGCGCTTGTAAAAAAGTGAGTCGCCGTAAGGGCGAAACCATAAGTCGCCGTTACCGCAGGAATGGATATGTACCCGGTTAACAAAAGATAGGTCGGCTGTAAGGCCGCCTTCGCAGACAAATCTCACGTCTAAAATGTCCGATAACCGCCCAAAAAAAATACCCCAATTTCTCAATCGGGGCATTTCTATTTAAGCCAACAAACTTGAAGCCTTAGTGCGAAACCGCCCCGCTCGCCCCCAAACCAGTCTGCGAACGAACGAACTGCGGGAAGAACAGCGCCCGCTCGTTGTCAGCCGCCGTCGACTTGTCGGTAATCGAGAAGAACCAGATCCCGATAAAGGCAATGATCATCGAGAACAGTGCAGGGTACTCATACGGGAAGATCGCCTTCTCGTGATGCAGGATCTGCACCCAGATGGTCGGGCCAAGCACCATCAAGCCCACAGCGCTCACCAGACCCATCCAGCCACCAATCATCGCGCCGCGAGTGGTCAGCTTTTTCCAGTACATGGAAAGCAGCAGCACCGGGAAGTTGCAGCTCGCCGCGATAGAGAATGCCAGGCCGACCATGAACGCGATGTTCTGGCTTTCGAAAAGGATGCCGAGGCCGATCGCCAGCACCGCCAGGGCGATGGTGGTGATTTTCGACACGCGGATCTCGTCCTTCTCGTTGGCCTTGCCCTTCTTGATCACGCTGGCGTACAGGTCATGGGACACCGCCGAGGCACCGGCGAGGGTCAGGCCGGCCACCACTGCCAGGATGGTTGCGAACGCTACCGCCGAGATGAAGCCCAGGAAGATACTGCCACCGACCGCATTGGCCAGGTGCACCGCCGCCATGTTGTTACCGCCCAACAGCGCGCCAGCCGCATCCTTGAAGGCCGGGTTGGTGCTGACCAGCAGGATCGCGCCGAAGCCGATGATGAAGGTCAGGATATAGAAGTAGCCGATGAAGCCGGTGGCGTACAACACGCTCTTGCGCGCTTCTTTTGCGTCACTCACGGTGAAGAAGCGCATCAGGATGTGCGGCAGGCCAGCGGTACCGAACATCAGCGCCAACCCCAGGGAGAATGCCGAGATCGGATCTTTCACCAGGCCGCCCGGGCTCATGATCGCTTCACCTTTAGGGTGAACCTTGATCGCCTCGGAGAACAACATGTTGAAGTCGAAGTTGACGTGCTTCATCACCATCAGCGCCATGAAGGAACCGCCGGACAGCAGCAACACAGCCTTGATGATCTGCACCCAGGTGGTCGCCAGCATGCCGCCGAACAGCACGTACATGCACATCAGGATACCGACCAGGATCACCGCAACGTGGTAGTCGAGACCGAACAGCAGCTGGATCAGCTTGCCGGCACCGACCATTTGCGCGATCAGGTAGAACGCCACCACGACCAGTGAACCGCAAGCGGACAGCGAGCGGATCTGGGTTTGCCCCAGGCGATAGGACGCCACGTCGGCAAAGGTGTATTTGCCCAGGTTGCGCAGGCGCTCGGCGATCAGGAACAGAATGATCGGCCAGCCCACCAGGAAGCCGATCGAGTAGATCAGGCCATCGTAGCCGGAGGTAAACACCAGCGCGGAAATACCCAGGAAGGACGCCGCCGACATGTAGTCACCGGCAATCGCCAGGCCGTTCTGGAAGCCGGTGATCTTGCCGCCCGCCGCGTAGTAATCGGAGGCCGACTTGTTTTTCTTGGACGCCCAGTAGGTGATGCACAGGGTCGCGCCAACGAATGCGACGAACATCAGAATCGCCGACACGTTAAGCGGTTGTTTCTGCACGGCGCCGGTCAGGGCGTCAGCCGCCCAGGCGCCCGGTGCGAAGGCTGCGATGCTCAAGAGAGCCATTAGACGCCGGATCATTGCTGAGCCTCCTTGAGAATCGCATTGTTCAAGTCGTCGAATTCGCCATTGGCGCGTCGTACGTAGATCCCGGTCAGGATGAAGGCTGAAACAATCAGCCCGACACCTATCGGTATGCCCCAGGTAATCGATGACTCAGGGCTGATTTTCGCCCCCAGCACCTGCGGCCCGTAAGCAATCAAAAGGATGAATCCGGAGTAAAGCCCTAGCATGATCGCCGAAAGAATCCAGGCGAATCGTTCCCTCTTGCTAACCAGCTCCTTGAATCGCGGGCTGTTTTGAATCGAGAGGTAAATGCTGTCGTTCATTGTTTTTATCCTCGCAGCACAGATTTAGTTGGAACGGTATCCACTCTATGCGGCTGCGGGGCAGGTTCCAGACGACCTTAGTCTTAGAACCACGTGACGTATTCGCCAAAGTCCAGCAAGAATAAATAAATGTGGGAGCGAGCCTGCTCGCGAAAGCGTCAGATCAGTCGACATCTCGGTCAACTGACAGAACGCTTCGCGAGCAGGCTCGCTCCCACAGGGTAAGGCGGTGCAGCTATTACTTGATCCAGTCAGCCACGCGCTCCGGGTGCTTGGCTACCCAATCCTTGGCCGCTGCTTCAGGCTTGGCACCCTCCTGGATCGCCAGCATGACTTCGCCGATTTCATCCTTCGAAGCCCACTGGAAGTTCTTCAGGAACTTGGCCACTTCCGGTGCCTTGGTCGCCAGCTCTTTGCTGCCGATGCTGTTCACGGTTTCAGCCGCGCCGTACACGCCTTTCGGGTCTTCCAGGAAACGCAGTTTCCACTTGGCGAACATCCAGTGTGGCACCCAGCCGGTCACGGCGATGGATTCGTTTTTCTTCTCGGCACGGGTCAGCTCGGCAATCATGCCGGCGCCGGAACTGGCCTTGAGTTGATAACCGGTCAGGTCGTAGTCCTTGATCGCCTGCTCGGTCTTGAGCATCACGCCTGAACCGGCGTCGATGCCAACGATGCGTTTTTTGAAGCTGTCATCGGTCTTCAGGTCTTCAAGCGACTTGGCCTTGACGTACTCCGGTACGATCAAGCCGATCTTGGCGTCCTTGAAGTTCGGACCGTAGTCGACGACCTGGTCCTTGTTCTTGGCCCAGTAATCGCCGTGGGTCACTGGCAGCCAGGCCGACAGCATGGCGTCGAGTTTGCCGGTGGCCACGCCCTGCCACATGATCCCGGTGGCGACGGCTTGCAGCTTCACGTCGTAATTCAGCTTCTGCTTGATCACCTCAGCGGCCACGTGAGTGGTAGCAACGCTGTCGGACCAGCCGTCAACGTAACCGATGCTCAGGGTCTTGTTTTCGGCATTGGCGAATGTGGAGCCCATCGCAAGCACCAGAGCGGCACCTGCGCCTAAAAGTCGTCGCATCTTCATCGTTACTTCCCCGAAAGTGCTGCGCTCGACGGATGCCGAGTCGCGTCAACGTATAGTTATAGTGCACAGCGCCCCCATCACGCCCCACCGCAAACTCGTTCGATCATCAGTGGAGTACTGACAGTTGCGATCATCAACCTGACGCTATCAGCGACCTGCTCTGCCAGCGACCTCAAGGCAGCGAGAAACGACATCAGAACGCCATTAATCCCGCGCCAGACAACCGCTCCGGGCAATCCGCCCGAACTTTGCATGTCAAAATCATGCAGGCCACCAAGCGGGAGATAAATGCAGGTAACATGCGCCGCTTTGCTCCCACACGGCCTGACCATGTCCGCGACATCCCGTTTTCCTTTTTTTGCGTATTTATTTGCTTGCCTGCTGGGGCTGTTTGCTCTCGGCGGCTTCTGGTATGGCCTGGGCAAACCGGTGATCCTGCCGGACGTCGCCAGTGCCACGCACAAGCTGCAATGCGCTTCCTACACTCCTTTCGACAAGGACCAGTCGCCGTTCGACGTGCCATTCAACCTGCGTCCCGAGCGCATGGATGCGGACCTCGCGCTGCTGGCAACTCGCTTCGAATGCATACGCACGTACTCGATGACGGGGCTCGAGGCGCTACCCGATCTGGCGCGCAAGCATGGGTTGAAAATGATGATCGGCGCCTGGGTCAACAGCAGCCCGGTGGACACCGCCAAGGAAGTAGAGCTGCTGATCGCCGAAGCCAATGCCAACCCGGACGTGGTGACGGCGGTCATCGTCGGCAACGAGGCACTGCTGCGCAAGGAAGTCACCAGCACACAGCTTGTGAAACTGATTGAGCGGGTCAAAAGCCAGGTCAAACAGCCCGTCACCTATGCGGACGTTTGGGAGTTCTGGCAAAAGCACCCGGAAATCGCTCCGGCGGTGGACTTCGTGACTATCCATTTGCTGCCGTACTGGGCTGATTACCCTTGGGACGTCGAGGTCTCGCTGTCGCAACTCGCCATGATTCGCGAATCGTTCGCCAGCATGTTTGCCCCCAAGGATGTGTTCATAGGCGAGACCGGCTGGCCGAGTGAAGGCCGTCAACGCAGGATTGCCCTGCCAAGCCGGGTCGACGAAGCCAGGTTCATTCGTGGTTTTGTCGCCATGGCCGAGCAACATGGTTGGCACTACAACCTCATCGAAGCCTTCGACCAGCCGTGGAAACGTGCCAGCGAGGGCGCGGTCGGCGGTTACTGGGGACTGTTCGATGCCGATCGCCAGGACAAGGGCGTGCTCGCAGGACCGGTGACCAATGTGCCGTACTGGTCGCAGTGGCTGGTGGTGGGTGGGTTCATCTTCCTTGGCACACTGCTTCTCGGTGGACGCGTGCGCAGCACTCGCGCTGCACTGGTCCTGCCACTGCTGGGGGCGCTGGCTGCTTGCTCGATTGGCGCCTGGGGCGACCTGGCACGGGTCACCACGCGTTTTGCCAGTGAGTGGCTATGGGTTGCTTTGCTGACCGCGTTGAATGTGCTGGTGCTGGCCCATGCCGCGCTAACCTTGAGTCCCCGCACCGGTTGGCGCGGATGGGCATTCAATGCGCTGGAACGTCGGGCTGGCTGGATACTGGCAGTGGCAGGATTTGCCGCGGCGGTAACGATGCTTGAACTGGTATTTGATCCGCGCTATCGCAGTTTCCCCAGCGTTGCGTTCATCGTGCCGGCACTGGTTTATCTATGCCGCCCGGTCAGTGTGCCGCGTCGGGAGATCGCCCTGTTGACCTTCATCATTGGCGCCGGTATTGCACCTCAGCTTTATCAGGAAGGTTTGCACAACCAGCAGGCCTGGGGTTGGGCGCTGGTGAGTGGATTGATGGTGGCGGCGTTGTGGCGCAGCTTGCGGGTTCGCAAGGGCTGATTTGGCGCTGCATCCGGCCTCTTCGCGAGCAGGCTCGCTCCCACATTGTGATCATCGCAGTACACAAAATCTGTGTTCATTGAAAATCTACTGTGGGAGCGAGCCTGCTCGCGAAAGCTCACTATCGCGTGCTACGGGAGGCCCTGACCAACCGCAACCCCGCAATCACCACCGCAAACACCGCCATCGTCGTGTTGTACAACGCCAATGCGGGAAACCCGAACACCAGCGCCAGCACCGCCAACCACCACCCTGCCCGCCCTGGCAGCACAAAGCCGATCACGGCGGCAGCCAACGCGCCCCAGCCCAATACCTGGAAGTGAATCATCAGCCCCAGGTTCGAACGCACCTGGCATTCCCAACGGCTTGCCTCATCCACGCAAATACCGACCCACTGCGCATCTTCCATGAAGCCGTAGCGCGCGCCATAACTGGCGATCAGCCAGAGGGGCAGCAGGACAAGCAGCACAATCACGGGCAAACGGCGGGACATGGGGCACTCCAATACGCGAAAACGGCGGCCAGCTTAATCCCCCGGCAGCCCGACGCAAGCAATAACAACTGATAACTGGTCATTCAATCACTGCAAAGTGTATCGTCGCGCTACTATTACTCGGAATTAAGGCCTGTTTGGTGCCGATGCGTGGCACTTTGGCGCGGATCCAGTGGTCATAGCCTGCGAACTTCATTCGGCACCTTCTCTAAGGGATCTAGTCATGCTCCGTTCCTTGCGCTTCGCCGCCCTGTTTGGCGGCCTTATTTTGAGTGCGTCCGCACTGGCGGTCGATATCGACGCTGCCAGTTATGGCTATCCCTTGACCAACCCGTTCGAGGCAACGATTGCCACGACGCCGCCGGATTTGCGCCCCGAGCTGCCGCTGGACGACGACATCGATCAGGCGGATCGCAGCGTCACCTTGCGCCCGGAACGCGCATTCGAACTGCCTGACAACTTCTGGCCAGTGAAGAAGCTCACCTATCGCATTGCCACCCAGGATAAAGCCGCGCCGTTGATTTTCCTGATCGCCGGCACGGGCGCGCGCTATGACAGCAGCCTTAACGAATACCTGAAAAAGCTCTATTACAAGGCCGGGTACCACGTGGTGCAATTGTCGTCGCCCACCAGCTTCGACTTCATGAGCGCCGCCTCACGCTTTGCCACGCCCGGTATCACCAAGGACGACGCCGAAGACATGTATCGCGTGATGCAAGCGGTGCGAGCGCAAAACCCTAAACTGCCGGTCACCGATTACTACCTGACCGGCTACAGCCTGGGCGCGCTGGATGCGGCATTCGTTGCGCACCTGGACGAAACCCGCCGCAGCTTCAACTTCAAGAAAGTGCTTCTGCTTAATCCTCCGGTCAATCTCTACACCTCGATCACCAACCTGGACCGGCTGGTCCAGACCGAGGTCAAGGGCATCACCAACACCACAACGTTCTATGAGCTGGTGCTGAACAAACTGACCCGTTACTTCCAGCAGAAGGGCTACATCGATCTCAACGACGCGCTGCTCTACGACTTCCAGCAGTCCAAGCAGCACCTGAGCAACGAACAGATGGCCATGCTCATCGGCACCTCGTTCCGCTTTTCAGCCGCCGATATCGCCTTTACGTCGGACCTGATCAACCGTCGTGGCCTGATCACTCCACCCAAGACGCCCATCACCGAAGGCACCAGCCTCTCGCCGTACTTCAAGCGAGCACTGCAGTGCGACTTCGACTGCTACATCACCGAACAGGTCATCCCGATGTGGCGCGCCCGCACCGACGGCGGCAGCCTGCTGCAATTGATCGACCAGGTGAGCTTGTATGCACTGAAGGACTACCTGCATGACAGCCCGAAAATCGCCGTGATGCACAATGCCGACGATGTGATTCTCGGCCCTGGAGACCTGGGTTTCCTGCGCAAGACATTTGGCGATCGCCTGACCGTTTACCCGCTGGGAGGCCATTGCGGCAACCTTAACTATCGCGTCAACAGCGACGCCATGCTGGAGTTCTTCCGTGGCTAAATACCTCCTGCTTATCGCCGCGTTACTCAGTGCAGGCATTGCCCATGCAGATAACAGCAAAGCTAACGCCCCTGTCGTCATCGACAGCGACGGCTTCAAGGAACCCCTGAGCAAACTCAAGTTCAACCCGGGCCTGGACCAGCGCGAATTCGAACGCTCGACGCTCGGCGCCCTGAATGTCTACGACCCGCTGGAGCAGTGGAACCGCCGTGTCTACCACTTCAACTACCGGTTCGATCAGTGGGTGTTCCTGCCAGTGGTCGACGGCTATCGCTATATCACGCCGAGCTTCTTGCGCACTGGCGTCAGCAATTTCTTCAACAACCTCGGCGACGTACCGAACCTGCTGAACAGCCTGTTGCAGTTCAAGGGCCAGCGTTCGATGGAGATCACCGGTCGACTGCTGCTCAACACCACCATCGGCATCGCCGGCTTGTGGGACCCGGCCACCTCCATGGGCCTGCCGCGCCAGAACGAAGACTTCGGCCAGACCCTGGGCTTCTATGGTGTACCGGGCGGCGCCTATTTCGTACTGCCGATCCTGGGACCGTCCAATCTGCGTGACACGGGCGGGCTGGCAGTCGACTTCAGCGCCGAGAATGCAATCAACTTCCTCAATGTGTCCGAGGTCAGCTCCACCCATCCAGAAGTCTGGATCCTGCGCGGCATCGACAAACGCAACCAGACCAGCTTCCGTTATGGCCAACTGAACTCGCCGTTCGAGTATGAGAAGGTGCGCTACGTGTACACCGAGTCGCGCAAGTTGCAGATCGCCGAGTAATACCATCGGCCACAAACACCCTGTAGGAGCTGGCGTGCCAGCGATAGCGCTCGAAAGGTCTACACAAGACTCAAGGGCCAATCGCCAGCAAGCCGGCTCCTACGGGTTTAACCTTTGACTGCTCGCCAGATTTTGCTGACGGCCAGAACCCCCACCAACACCACCGCCCCCGCCACAATCCCCGCCACCCCATTGAGCAGCGTCGGTACGATAAACCCGGCACCGCCCGCCCCCGCACTGACACTTTCGATCCAGTGATGCACCACCGGAACACCGTGGGTGAGGATGCCGCCACCGACCAGGAACATGGCCGCCGTACCGATCACCGACAGGCTTTTCATCATGTACGGCGCCGCGCGCAGGATGCCCTTGCCGATGCTTTTGGCCATCTGCCCAGGCTTCTGGGTCAGCCACAGGCCCAGGTCATCGAGCTTGACGATGCCGGCCACCAGCCCGTAGACGCCGATAGTCATGACGATGGCGATGCCCGAGAGCACGACGACTTGTTGGGTCAGCGCCGAGTCGGCCACGACGCCGAGGGTGATGGCGATGATTTCCGCCGAAAGGATGAAGTCGGTGCGGATCGCGCCCTTGATCTTGTCCTTTTCGAACGCCACCAGATCGACCGCCGGGTCCGCCACTGCCTCGACCAGTTCGGCATGTTCGGCCTGGTCTTCAGCCTTGCTGTGGAGGAATTTATGGGCGAGCTTTTCGAACCCCTCGAAACACAGGTAAGCGCCACCCAACATCAGTAATGGCGTGACCAGCCATGGGATGAACGCGCTGATGGCCAGTGCCGATGGCACCAGGATCAGCTTGTTGATAAATGAGCCCTTGGCGACCGCCCAGACCACCGGGATTTCCCGATCGGCCCGCACGCCGCTGACCTGCTGGGCATTGAGCGCCAGATCATCGCCCAGCACCCCGGCGGTCTTCTTGGCGGCCATTTTGGTCATCAACGCCACATCGTCCAGTACGGCTGCGATGTCGTCGATCAGCACGAGCAAACTGCTTCCTGCCATGAATCGGCTTTCCTTCTTGAATGAATGCCGTGCAGCATAGCGCGGCCTGACGCCGCACGGAGCATTCTTGAGCCTCGCCGAAGGCCGGTGCTACCATGCGCCACCGCCAGTACAGGCAAGGAACCCCCTGGTTTATGAGCACCATCCGCGAGCGCAACAAACAACTGATCCTGCGTGCCGCCAGCGAAGAATTTGCCGACAAGGGCTTCGCTGCGACCAAAACCAGTGACATCGCAGCCAAGGCGGGATTGCCCAAGCCCAACGTCTACTACTACTTCAAATCCAAGGAAAACCTCTATCGCGAGGTCCTGGAAAGCATCATCGAACCGATTCTGCAGGCCTCGACACCGTTCAATCCCGACGGTGTGCCAAGTGAAGTGCTGAGCGGCTATATCCGCTCGAAAATCCGCATCTCTCGCGACCTGCCCTTTGCCTCCAAGGTGTTCGCCAGCGAAATCATGCATGGCGCGCCGCACCTGAGTTCCGACCTGGTCGAACAGCTCAACGGCCAGGCCAAGCACAACATCGACTGCATCCAGACCTGGATCGATCGTGGCCAGATTGCGCCAATCGACCCCAATCACCTGATGTTCAGCATCTGGGCCGCGACCCAGACCTACGCCGACTTCGACTGGCAGATCACTGCTATCACCGGCAAGGCCAAGCTGGATGAAGAGGATTATGAAGCGGCTGCGCAGACGATTATCCGGCTGGTGCTCAAGGGGTGTGAGCCGGACTGATATACCGCGGCGCGACCATTCGCGAGCAAGCTCCCACACAGAGGACTCCCCCCAATCCATTGTGGGAGCGAGCCTGCTCGCGAAAAAGGCAACTCGGTTCCAGTTCAAACCCAAATCGCATCCCACAGCGGATAGTCGCCAAGCCGCTCGACTAGCCCTGCCCTTAGCGGGTTGGCCACAATGTACCGAGCCATTTTTACCAAGTCTTCATCACGGCGCAGTGCTCGGTCATGAAAGCCTTTTTGCCACAGACTGATCTGACGACCAGTGCACAGATTGATCGCCTTGGTGCTTAAGGATTTGGTCCTTTGCATCAGCTCACTCAACGACCCCCGCCGCAGATCAATTAGCCAGTGAAAATGATCCGGCATGACTACCCATGCTAGAGAGTCCACCAGCCCTGAATTTTGTGCTTGGCGAAAATGATGAACAACCAACCTGCCCAAAGTGAAATCGGCAAAAATCGGTTCTCGATCATGTGTGTTACTAGTGAGGAGATAGATTCGATTGGGCTCGGCATAACGCCCGGTTCTCAAGCGATGCGAAGCAGCTAAATCAGGCATTCCTTTGCCTCTCTCATGATGGAATCATGAAAAGCCTAGCCTTGGAAATGCCATATCGTCTTGCAGACTTTTAGCTTGATGTGTCTGGAAAAATGCCTTCGCGAGCAGGCTCGCTCCCACAGTGGATTTACTGTGCAAGTAAATATCCTGCTCGCGAAAGCGGTCGATCAATCATCAAATATCAAGCAGCCACCCCAGCATCCGCCCTCAACCCCAGCGCCTCGATCGCATTGATCGCACACTGCTCATCAACATCCGATAGATCCCCGCTGATCCCCACCGCCCCCATCACATTCCCATCCTGATCGCGGATCAGCACACCGCCCGGTGCCGGCACCACGCTGCCCTGCCCCAGGCTATTCAATGCCGCGATGAAGGCCGGGCGCTGCTGGGCGTCCAGCGCCAGCAGGCGTGAGCCTTTGCCCAGGGCGATGGCGCCCCAGGCCTTGCCGATGGCGACTTGCGGGCGCAGCAGGCTGGCGCCGTCTTCGCGCTGCAAGGCGACCAGGTGCCCGCCGGCATCCAGTACCGCGATGGCCAGGGGCGCGGCGGAGATTGCCCGTGCGGCGGTGATGGCCTCGTTGACCAGGTTGACTGCGACTTTCAAGGTTAAAGCGCTCATGGTGCCGTCCTCATTTTGTTTTTAGGAAAGCCGGTAGCCTGCTTCGTTGTGCCGCAGGCAGATGCAACAAATAGAACACAATGGATTATTTTTTTGTATACAATAATTCTCTAAAAGCGCCGCATGCGACGAAAAGCCACAGTAGAACGGGCTTCCGACGAATGAAACGAGCGCTTGAGAAAATGGATTGACCTGCGCCGTCCGCCGTGAATACACTCTGCGCAAAGCCACTTGTATACAATTACAAAACGTAAAGAGGCACAAAACCATGAGCAAAATGAGAGCAATCGAAGCCGCCGTTCTGGTGATGCGCCGTGAAGGGGTTGATACCGCTTTTGGCATCCCCGGTGCCGCCATCAACCCGCTGTACTCCGCCCTGCAAAAGGTCGGCGGCATCGATCACGTACTCGCTCGCCACGTTGAAGGCGCCTCGCACATGGCCGAGGGCTACACCCGCACCAAGGCCGGCAACATCGGCGTGTGCATTGGCACTTCGGGACCGGCCGGTACCGACATGGTCACTGGGCTCTACAGCGCCTCGGCCGACTCGATTCCAATCCTCTGCATTACCGGCCAGGCACCCCGCGCCCGTATGCACAAGGAAGATTTCCAGGCTGTCGATATCACCAGCATCGTCAAGCCAGTGACCAAGTGGGCAACCACTGTTCTGGAGCCGGGCCAGGTGCCTTATGCGTTCCAGAAAGCTTTCTATGAAATGCGCTCGGGTCGTCCAGGCCCAGTGCTGATCGACCTGCCGTTCGATGTACAGATGGCCGAAATCGAATTCGACATCGATGCCTACCAGCCACTGCCACTGGCCAAGCCGAGCGCTACCCGCGTTCAGGTGGAAAAAGCCCTGGCGCTGCTGGACCAGGCCGAGCGCCCATTGCTGGTGGCCGGTGGTGGCATCATCAATGCCGACGCCAGCGACCTGCTGGTGGAGTTTGCCGAACTGACCGGCATCCCGGTCATCCCGACCCTGATGGGCTGGGGCACCATCCCGGACGATCACCCGTTGATGGTGGGCATGGTCGGCCTGCAGACTTCGCACCGCTACGGCAACGCGACCCTGCTGAAATCGGACGTGGTACTGGGCATCGGTAACCGTTGGGCCAACCGCCACACCGGTTCGGTCGACGTCTACACCGAAGGCCGCAAGTTCATTCACGTCGACATCGAAGGCACGCAGATCGGCCGCGTTTTCACCCCGGACCTGGGCATCGTCTCCGACGCCGCCTCCGCGCTGACCGTGTTCATCGAAGTCGCTCGCGAGTGGCAAGCTGCCGGCAAGCTGAAAAACCGCAGCGCCTGGCTGCAAGACTGCCAGCAGCGTAAAGCCAGCCTGCAGCGCAAGACCCACTTCGACAACGTTCCGGTCAAGCCGCAACGCGTTTATGAAGAGATGAACCAGGTTTTCGGCAAGGACACCTGCTACGTCAGCACCATCGGTCTGTCGCAGATTGCCGGCGCGCAGTTCCTGCACGTCTACAAGCCGCGCCACTGGATCAACTGCGGTCAGGCAGGCCCACTGGGCTGGACCATTCCTGCTGCGCTGGGCGTGGTCAAGGCTGACCCGAACCGCAAAGTCGTGGCCCTGTCGGGGGACTATGACTTCCAGTTCATGATCGAAGAACTGGCGGTGGGTGCGCAGTTCAAGCTGCCGTACATTCATGTGGTGGTGAACAACTCGTACCTGGGCCTGATCCGTCAGGCGCAGCGCGGGTTCGAGATGGACTACTGCGTGCAGCTGTCCTTCGACAACCTGAACGCTCCGGAACTCAACGGTTATGGCGTCGATCACGTCGCGGTAGCCGAAGGCTTGGGCTGCAAGGCGCTGCGTGTGTTCGAACCGGCTGACATCGCCCCTGCCCTGCGCAAGGCCGAACAGATGATCGAAGAGTTCAAGGTTCCGGTGATCGTCGAGATCATCCTGGAGCGCGTGACCAATATTTCCATGGGCACCGAGATCAACGCCGTCAACGAATTCGAAGACCTGGCGCTGGTTGGCAACGACGCCCCAACGGCGATTTCGTTGCTCGATTGATCGTTCCCCTTGTGGGAGCGAGCCTGCTCGCGAAGGCGGCTTCAAATCCAGCAACAATGTTGGCTGGCACACTGCTTTCGCGAGCAGGCTCGCTCCCACAGGGGCCGCCCTCACATATTTACGGGAGACCACCATGCCGCGTTTCGCAGCCAACCTGTCCATGCTGTTCACCGAACAGGACTTTCTTGCCCGTTTCGAAGCGGCCGCCAAGGCCGGTTTCAGTGGTGTCGAGTACCTGTTCCCGTACGACTTCAGCTCTGCCGAAATCAAGGCCAAGCTCGATGCCAACGGTCTGACTCAAGTGCTGTTCAACCTGCCGGCCGGCGACTGGGCCAAGGGCGAGCGTGGTATCGCCTGCCTGCCGGATCGAGTTGAAGAGTTCCGCGCCGGTGTCGACCTGGCGATCGCCTACGCACAAGTGCTGGGCAACACCCAAATCAACTGCCTGGCCGGCATCCGCCCACAAGGCGTTGACGATGCCACCGTGGAAAAAACCTTCGTCGCCAACCTCAAGTACGCGGCCGAGAAGCTGCAGGCAGCCGGTATCAAGCTGGTGATGGAAGCGATCAACACCCGCGACATCCCGGGCTTCTACTTGAACAACACGGCGCAAGCCCTGTCGATTCGCGAACAGGTCGGCAGCGCCAACCTGTTCCTGCAATACGACATCTATCACATGCAAATCATGGAGGGCGACCTGGCCCGCACCCTGCAATCGCACCTGGGCGAAATCAACCATGTGCAGTTGGCGGACAACCCGGGGCGCAACGAACCGGGAACTGGTGAAATCAACTACCGCTTCCTGTTCGAACACCTGGACCGCATTGGGTATCAGGGTTGGGTCGGTTGCGAATACAAGCCGCTGACGACCACCGAAGCGGGTTTGGGCTGGCTCAAGACCCATAACGCGATTTAATTGAACATGACATTCCTGTAGGAGCTGCCGAAGGCTGCGATCTTTTGACTTTGTTTTTCAAGATCAAGATCAAAAGATCGCAGCCTTCGGCAGCTCCTACAGGGTGACAAACAAAAAGAGAGGATTTTCTCATGGCTAAAATCGGATTCATCGGCACCGGCATCATGGGCCACCCAATGGCGGCGAACCTGCAAAAAGCCGGTCACAGCCTGTTCCTGTCGGCGCACCACGACGCCGCCCCCGCTGACCTGGTTGCCGCTGGCGCCGTCGCCCTGGCGAACCCGAAAGAAGTCGCCCAGGAAGCCGAATTCATCATCGTGATGGTCCCGGATACCCCACAGGTCGATGACGTGCTGTTCCGTGCCGACGGCGTTGCCGCCGGTCTTGGCAAAGGCAAGGTGGTGATCGACATGAGCTCGATCTCGCCGACCGCCACCAAGGCATTTGCGGCCAGGATCAACGAAAAAGGCGCCCAGTACCTCGACGCGCCAGTGTCCGGCGGTGAAGTCGGTGCCAAGGCGGCGACCCTGAGCATCATGGTCGGCGGCGATGCCGATGCCTTCGAACGCGCGCTGCCGCTGTTCCAGGCCATGGGCAAGAACATCACCCTGGTGGGTGGCAACGGTGACGGTCAAACCGCCAAGGTGGCGAACCAGATCATCGTCGCCCTGAACATCCAGGCCGTGGCCGAAGCCCTGCTGTTCGCTGCCAAGAACGGTGCCGATCCAGCCAAGGTGCGTGAAGCACTGATGGGCGGTTTCGCCTCGTCGAAGATCCTCGAAGTACACGGCGAGCGCATGATCAAGGGCACCTTCGATCCAGGCTTCCGCATCAGCCTGCACCAGAAGGACCTGAACCTGGCGCTGCAAGGGGCCAAGGAGCTGAACATCAACCTGCCGAACACCGCCAACGCCCAGCAAGTGTTCAGCACCTGCGCGGCCATCGGTGGCAGCAACTGGGACCACTCGGCACTGATCAAGGGCCTGGAACACATGGCAAATTTCTCGATTCGCGACAAGAACTAAGCCCTTCATAAACCTGTGGGAGCGAGCCTGCTCGCGAAGAATTCACCGCGGTGTCCCTGACAAACCGTGTCGTTTGATTCGCGAGCAGGCTCGCTCCCACAGAGATCCGAGTTGCCCTTTCGAATAACAAGAATTCCGGGAGCCCGCCATGTCGGTCGATCCGCAACAATTGCTGCGTGAGCTGTTCGCCACAGCCATCGACGCGGCCCATCCGCAGCAAGTCCTTGAAGCCCATTTGCCTGCCGACCGCAGCGGTCGGTTGATCGTCATTGGTGCCGGCAAAGCCGCGGCCGCCATGGCCCAGGTGGTCGAGCGCTGCTGGCAGGGCGAAGTGTCCGGCCTGGTGGTGACGCGTTACGGCCACGGCGCCCCCTGCGAAAAAATCGAAGTGGTCGAAGCCGCGCATCCGGTTCCGGACGCCGCCGGCCTGGCCGTTGCCAAACGCGTTCTGGAACTGGTCAGCGACCTCGACGAAACAGACCGCGTGATCTTCCTGCTGTCCGGCGGTGGCTCGGCGCTGCTCGCCCTGCCGGCCGAAGGCATCACCCTGGCCGACAAGCAATCGATCAACAAAGCCCTGCTCAAATCCGGCGCGACCATTGGCGAGATGAATTGCGTACGCAAACACCTCTCGGCGATCAAGGGTGGCCGCCTCGGCAAGGCTTGCTGGCCAGCCACTGTCTATACCTATGCGATTTCCGATGTGCCGGGCGACCTCGCCACGGTCATCGCCTCAGGTCCCACAGTGGCCGACCCGAGCACCTCGGCGGAAGCGCTGGCAATCCTCAAGCGCTACGCCATCGACGTGCCCGCCTCCGTGCGTAACTGGCTGCAAAGCCCGGAATCAGAGACTGTGAAACCTGGCGATCCGAGCCTGGCCCGCAGTCACTTCCAGCTGATCGCGCGCCCGCAGCAATCACTGGAAGCCGCGGCGGTGAAGTGCCGTCAGTCCGGTTACAGTCCGTTGATCCTGGGCGACCTCGAAGGTGAGTCCCGTGAAGTGGCAAAAGTGCATGCCGGTATCGCTCGGCAAATCGTCCAGCACGGCCAGCCACTGGCGGCGCCCTGCGTGATTCTTTCTGGCGGCGAAACCACGGTTACCGTTCGCGGTAACGGCCGTGGTGGGCGCAACGCCGAGTTCCTGCTCAGCCTGACCGACAGCCTCAAGGGCTTGCCCGGCGTCTACGCCCTCGCCGGGGACACCGATGGCATCGACGGCTCCGAAGACAACGCCGGGGCAATCATGACCCCGGACAGTTACGCCAGCGCCGCGGCCCTCGGTTTGAGCGCCAGCGACGAGTTGGACAACAACAATGGCTACGGCTATTTCGAGGCGCTGGACGCACTGATCGTCACCGAGCCGACCCGCACCAACGTCAACGACTTCCGCGCCATCCTGATTCTTGAGAGCCCTAAACATGACGCCTGACAAAAAGGTCAAGATCCTCGCCACCCAGGGCCCCGCTACCGACGGGATCGACGACATTCGTGAACTGGTGCAGGCCGGGGTCAATATCTTTCGCCTGAACTTCAGCCACGGCGATCACGCCGACCACGCCAAGCGCTACCAGTGGATCCGCGAAGTCGAGCGCCAGCTGAATTATCCGCTGGGCATTCTGATGGACCTGCAAGGGCCGAAATTGCGGGTCGGCAAATTTGCCGCAGGCAAAGTCCAGCTGCATCGCGGTCAAGCCCTGCGCCTGGATCTCGATGCCACGCCGGGTGACGAACGCCGGGTCAACCTGCCGCACCCGGAAATCATCGCTGCGCTGGAGCCCGGCATGGACCTGTTGCTGGACGACGGCAAGCTGCGCCTGCGAGTGGTCACCAAGTATGCCGACGCCATCGACACGACCGTGCTCAATGGTGGCGAACTGTCGGACCGCAAAGGCGTGAACGTGCCGCAAGCGCTGCTCGAACTGAGCCCGCTGACCGCCAAGGACCGTCGCGATTTGAGCTTCGGCCTTGAACTGGGGGTGGACTGGGTGGCCCTGTCGTTCGTGCAGCGTCCTGAGGACATTCGCGAAGCCCGTGCCCTGATCGGCGACAAGGCGTTCCTGATGGCCAAGATCGAGAAGCCGTCAGCGGTGGCGCAATTGCGCGAAATTGCCGAATTGAGCGACGCGATCATGGTCGCTCGCGGTGACCTGGGCGTGGAGGTGCCGGCCGAAAGCGTGCCGCAGATCCAGAAAAACATCATCAGCACCTGTCGCCAGTTGGGCAAGCCGGTGGTGGTGGCGACGCAGATGCTCGAATCGATGCGCTTCTCCCCGGCGCCCACCCGCGCCGAAGTCACCGATGTCGCCAATGCGGTGGCCGAAGGTGCCGACGCGGTGATGCTGTCGGCGGAAACCGCCTCCGGCGAATACCCGCTGGAAGCTGTACAGATGATGAGCAAGATCATCCGCCAAGTGGAAAACGGCCCGGACTACCAGACCCAGCTGGACGTCAGCCGGCCAAAAGCCGAAGCGACTGTTTCCGATGCGATCAGCTGCGCGATTCGCCGTATCAGCAACGTGTTGCCGGTGGCGGTCTTGGTCAACTACAGCGAATCAGGCACCTCGAGTTTGCGTGCGGCCCGGGAACGGCCGACAGTGCCGATCCTCAACCTGACGCCGAACCGGCAAACCGCTCGACGCCTGACCGTGGCATGGGGGGTGCATTCGGTGGTCAACGATCGCCTGCGTCAGGTGGACGAGGTGTGCTCTACGGCGCTGGAAATTGCCCAGGCCCAAGGCATGGCGCAGCGGGGCGATACGTTATTGATCACTGCAGGTGTGCCGTTTGGGCAGCCGGGGTCGACTAACTCTTTGCGTATCGAAACATTGATTTAACCCCTACATGATCGCTCCCACGCTCTGCGTGGGAATGCAGCCCGGGACGCTCCGCGTCCCAAGAGCAGACGCAGAGCGTCCATTGAGGCATTCCCACGCAGAGCGTGGGAACGATCTGTACTGAAACGACCCTTGCCATGCCTGCCAACCACTTCAACACCCACTGCCCCGACTGGGCCGAAGCCTTGCTCAACGGCTTCAGCCAGATATTCCTCCAACGCCATCCGCTGTTTGGTCTGGCGTGCCTGCTCGCCATTCTGTTTACTGCGCCCGCCTTGCTCGGCGGTGCGTTGCTTGGCGGCGTCGCCGGGCTGCTCACCGCGCAACGTCGAGGCTACGCCAAGGCCGATCGCCAGGCCGGACTCTTCAGTTACAACGGCGTCTTGCTTGGCTTGCTGCTGAGTCTGTATTTCCCCTGGTCGGCGATGTTGCCGCCGCTGATCCTCGCCGCAGGTGGCCTGAGCGCCATGCTCACACAGCAGTGGCTCAAACGCACCCGCTTCAGCCAATACCTGCCGGCCTATACCGCGCCCTTCGTGGGTTTGGGCTGGTTGCTGCTGTGCTTCGCCACGCCCTCGACCGAGGCGCATCTGATCGAAGTCAGCACGCTGAACATGCTCGCCGCCCCCCTCAAGGGCCTCGGCCAGGTGATGTTCCTCGGTCATCCGCTGGCCGGTGCGATGATTGCCGCCGGTTTGCTGGTGGCTGATCGTCGCGCCTTCTGCTGGGCGTTGTTGGCGTCTGTTGCCGGCATGGGTTGGAGCCTGTTGAACCACGACTTCTACACCGCACTGCTGGGCCTGGGTGGCTACAACGCCGTGCTCGCCGCCCTCGCCTTCAGCGCCCAGCGCCAGCAGCCGTGGCTGCCACTGGTGGGCATTGCCTGCGCGCTGCTGTTGACGCCGATGTTTGCCGCTGTTGGCCTGCCCACGCTGACCGCGCCGTTCATCCTCGCCTGCTGGCTGATTCGTACGGTGGCTCAAGTACTCGGCAAGGCGACAGGGGCCACTGCGCCTTGCGCTTCTGGGGAGAATCAACCTAGGCTGCGCTGATTCCCGATTCAGGCGTTTCCCATGGACAGCAGCAAAAACTGGCGTGAAGACCTTTACGTCATGATTTTCCAGAGCGACACCAAGGCGGGTCGGCGCTTCGACGGCATTTTGCTGTTGATCATCCTCGCCAGCCTGGTGATCGTGATGCTCGACAGCATCGATACAGTCCACCGCAACTACGCCGACGTGCTGGCGTACATCGAGTGGGGCTTCACCGTCATCTTCGCCATCGAATATGGCCTGCGCCTGTACTGCTCGCCCAAACCCCTGCGCTACGCCTTCAGCTTCTATGGACTGGTGGACTTGCTGGCGATCGTGCCCGGCATACTGGCGTTGTACTACGCCGATGCGCAGTACCTGTTGATTATCCGGATCATCCGGATGCTGCGGATTTTCCGCGTGCTCAAGCTCAGCCCCTACCTGAAACAAGCCAACTACCTGATGTCCGCGTTGCGCGGCAGCAAGCAGAAAATCGTGGTGTTCCTGGTCAGTGTCTGCACCCTGGTGACGGTGTTCGGCACATTGATGTATGTGATCGAAGGCCCGGAGCACGGTTTTACCAGCATTCCCAAAGGCATCTACTGGGCCATCGTGACGCTGACCACGGTGGGCTTCGGCGACATCGTGCCGAAGACGCCATTGGGCCAGGTGATTTCCTCGCTGGTCATGATCACCGGTTATTCGATCATTGCCGTGCCCACCGGTATTTTCACTGCCGAGCTGGCCAACGCCATGCGTGGCGAACAGTTGCAACATGACTGCCCGGTGTGCAAGAAAAACCACCACGAACACGGCGCCGCGTTCTGCTCTCGCTGCGGCAATGCATTGTTCAAGAAACTGGAATAAGCAAAGAGCTTTTTAATCTTTAAACGACTATGCGGGGCCGGCTATAGTCGCTGGCAAATTAGTATCGCGTTCAATACACATAACCCGTAGGAGCTGCCGCAGGCTGCGATCTTTTGATCTTGCTTTTGAAGATCAAAATCAAAAGATCGCAGCCTGCGGCAGCTCCTACATAGAACAAGGAATTCGCAGTGAAAAAACTCTTTGGCGCCTCACTTCTGGCCGCTGGTCTGGCACTGACCAGCGTGGCCCAGGCCGCACCGACCCTGCTCAACGTTTCCTACGACGTGATGCGCGATTTCTACAAGGACTACAACACTGCGTTCCAGAAACACTGGCAAGCCGAGCACAACGAAAACATCACCTTGCAGATGTCCTTCGGTGGCTCCAGCAAACAGGCGCGCTCGGTCATCGATGGCCTGCCCGCTGACGTGATCACCATGAACATGGCCACCGACATCAACGCCCTGGCTGATAACGGCAAACTGATCCCGGACAACTGGGTCACCCGCCTGCCGAACAACAGCGCCCCGTTCACCTCGGCCACTGTGTTCATCGTCCGCAAAGGCAACCCCAAAGCCCTGAAAGACTGGCCGGACCTGCTCAAGGACGGTGTGCAAGTCATCGTGCCAAACCCGAAGACTTCTGGTAACGGCCGCTACACCTACCTCTCCGCCTGGGGCTACGTGCTGAAAAATGGCGGCGACGAAAACAAGGCGAAGGACTTCGTCGGCAAGCTGTTCAAGCAGGCTCCAGTGCTGGATACCGGTGGCCGCGCCGCAACGACGACCTTCATGACCAACCAGATCGGCGACGTACTGGTGACCTTCGAAAACGAAGCGGAAATGATCGCCCGCGAGTTTGGCCGCGATCAGTTCGAGGTCATCTACCCAAGCGTATCCGCCGAAGCCGAGCCACCGGTGTCGGTGGTCGACAAGACCGTCGACAAGAAAGGCACCCGCGCTGCCGCCGAGGAATACCTGAAGTACCTCTGGTCGCCACAAGGTCAGGAAATCGCCGCCGCCAACTACCTGCGTCCACGTGACCCGGCCGTTCTGGCCAAGTACACCGACCGCTTCCCGAAAGTCGACTTCCTGTCGGTGGAAAAAACCTTCGGCGACTGGCGCACCGTGCAAAAGACCCACTTCAATGATGGCGGGATTTTCGATCAGATTTACGCCCAGTAACCACTGAGCAGACGCGATCCCCTGTAGGAGCTGCCGAAGGCTGCGATCTTTTGATCTTGTTTTTCAAAAGGCAAAATCAAAAGATCGCAGCCTTCGGCAGCTCCTACAGGGGTATGCCGCTAGCTCAGGTTGCCGCAGAAAATCGCCTGGTGACCATCGGCCGGGCTTTCACGCACCACCAACGCATAGCCCCCCGCTCGAAGTGTCTCGACCGGTACGGGTGCGCTTTTCCAGAAATATTGCATGGACGCTTGCGAATAGAACCGCGCATTCGGGCCGTCATTCATGTCATAGGCGGGTTTGGCACCCAGACTTCCACAGCTTCCCGGGTAGATGTAGGCCTGCAAACGACCTGGTAACGCGCTACCCATGGATTCTCCACTGACAGCAAACCAGAACACTGTTGCTTGCCCGTCGGGCATCATGATTGGCCGGGCGATGTTGCCAGCATTGATGGCAGTAGCGTTCATGGGAACGTTGGTGACCTGAGCATCCGGCACTGTCGAGCACCCGAAGATCGACCCAACCGCTACCACCAACGCCAGCGAAGATACGATTTTCATCGTGATACTCCCGCTTTGTAAGGACACGTTGAAGTGATCCCCCTGTAGATTCTAGCTGTCACGGCAAAACGGGCAGTTCTTCGGATGGCCGGTGGTCCCTGCAACACGCCCGCATTCGTCATTCATTGCGCAGAAGAATGATTACTATCATTCCAATTCCACTTCCGCCGTTTCAGCCAGCCGTTTAGCCTGCGCGCATTCACTTATTTCCAGCGAGACACGTTATGACTCCATCGCCCCAGCTGCCCCATGGCACCGCGACAATGACCCGAGGCATGGTGCTGCTGTTCGCCTTCTGCTGTGGCGCGATCGTCGCCAACATCTACTATGCGCAACCGATCATCGGCCTGATCGCACCGGACATCGGCCTGACCAGCACCATGGCCAGCCTGATCGTTTCGCTGACGCAGATCGGTTATGCCCTGGGCCTGTTCTTCCTCGTGCCTTTGGGTGATCTGCTGGAAAACCGGCGGCTGATGATCATCACCACCGTGGTCGCCATTGCCAGTCTGCTGGGCGCGGCGTTCACCGATCAGCCGAACGTGTTCTTGCTGATTTCGCTACTGGTGGGCTTCAGCTCGGTGTCGGTGCAGATCCTGATTCCGCTGGCCGCACACCTGGCGCCGGAAGAATCTCGCGGCCGCGTGGTCGGCGGGATCATGGGCGGTTTGTTGTTGGGAATATTGCTGGCGCGACCGGTGTCCAGCGTGGTGGCGGATCATTTTGGCTGGCGGGCAATGTTTGTGATTGCCGCGCTATTGATGGCAGCGATCAGCATCGTATTGGCGCTGACCATCCCCAAGCGCCAGCCTGACCACAGCGCGTCCTATGGCCAATTGCTGGGTTCGCTCTGGACGCTGCTGCGTCAACAACCGGTATTGCGCCAGCGGGCGTTTTATCAAGGCTGCATGTTCGCCACGTTCAGCCTGTTCTGGACCGCCGTGCCGCTGGAACTGGCGCGCAATCATGGCCTGTCGCAAAGCCAGATCGCGATTTTCGCCCTGGTCGGCGCAATCGGCGCCATTGCCGCGCCTATCGCCGGACGCCTGGCCGACGCCGGCCATACCCGAATCGCTTCATTGCTGGCCCTGCTGTGCGCCAGCCTGAGCTTCCTGCCCGCTTTCATCCACCCCGTCTACAGCGTGATCGGCTTGGCCGTGACCGGCGTGGTGCTGGATTTCTGCGTACAAATGAACATGGTCCTCGGTCAACGCGCGGTCTACGCCCTGGACGCCAAAAGCCGCAGCCGTCTGAATGCGTTGTACATGACCAGCATCTTCATCGGCGGTGCGTTCGGCTCATCCGTGGCCAGCGCGGTATATGAGCACGGCGGCTGGCTGTGGATCGTGGTGGTTGGCAGTGCGTTTCCACTGTTGGCGTTGTTGCGCTTCCTGAGTGTTTCGCAGAAGGCTTCATTGGCGACGGCGTAAAGATTCAAGCGCTTGGTGGGCGAGTAGGATCGCCCGCCAAGGCAAGGTTACCAATCCATCAATTGCGCACCAGCTTCTCCATCGCCGCATCCGCCAGGAACGACGACCGGCTTTTTACATTGTGCTCGCGCACATAACGATCAATGCGCTGGATCACATAGCCGGGCAACGTCACGTTGACCTTCTCGGTCTTGCCCAGGTACGGCGAGATGTCCAGCTCCAGCATGCCCCAGCCCATGTCGGCGAACTCGGGATTACTGCGATGCACCGAAGCCGACGTCGGCATCGGAATCGACTCACCATCCGCAGCCAACTCCTGCAGCATGATGTGGGCAACTTCGACCGCTGCGTTGTAGGCCTCTTCAAAGCTATCCCCGGCGGTTACCGCACCTGGGATATCGGGGATCTGGATACCGATGGCGGTGTTCTCATCGCCCCATTCGATACAGATTGGATATTGCATTATGGATCTCCTGCGTAACTGGCTGGCGGGCAGTACAGCCCGGCTCGCCTCCTGATGCTCTTGACCGTCCCGACCGGCAAATCCTTCTTCGGATGGGGGATGGGAATGGTATACGGGTTGTATCGGTGGGTGAAAATGTGATGACTGCCTGTGACCCGGTCCAGGGTCCATCCCGCCTCCATCAATTCCTTGATCAATAGCCTGCTCTGCACCACCAGCCTCCTTGCTTTGGCCTCAACAAAAATAACCCTAGAGTTATCTTTACTCAAGCACAAAAACTGAAAGCACGACGTTCGGTTGTATTGCGGGGTATGAAGAAAGAAGGTTTTAAATCGACAAAATGGCCGGCACAGCGATCAGGCGCATGCAGCCGGCTCGTCGAGGCAGGCCAAGAGTTGTTCAACGGTCTGTTCCAGTGGCCCGGAGTTGTCGAGCACATGCACTGTCGGATCCTCGGCCAGTAGGCGCTCACCGAAACGGGCATTGCGCGCCAGGCGCTGGTCGATCTCGGCCAAGGACTCACGACCACGCGCCAGCAAGCGCTGGCGCAGCACTGCCTGGTCCACGGTCAGCAATATCGCCAACACATTCGGATAACGCTCGCGAGTATCCTGCCAATGCCCGCGCGAGCCGTTCACCAGCACGTCCTGGCCAGCGGCGAGCCAATCGTCGATTTCCCGCGGGATCCCGTAGGACAGGCCATTAGCGTGCCAGCTCAGGGCAAACGCGCCCTGGGCCTGCATCTGGACGAATTGCTGCGGGCTCACGCCCAGTGCTGCCTCGCCCACGGCTTCGGCGGAACGCGTGATGACTCGGCGCACGATACGGCAGCCACGCTCGGCCAACCGCGCTCGCGCGGCATCGAGCAGGCTGTCCTTGCCCGAACCCGAAGGCCCGATGAGTTAGATCAACCTGCCTGCCATCCAACCCCCCGAGGGTCGCAATTTGCGTTATTGCCCGAACTGGCGTCCCAACCCACCCGGTACGCCATGGATATCGGTCTCTTCCCAGGGTCCTTTCGGGCTGATTGAACGGCTCCAGCCGTTATCCCAACGGTAGTAGGTGCGCTGGCGATAGAACGTGTTCGGTTGATCGTCGAGCACATACACGCCCAGTTTCGGGTCCCAATGACTGTTGCCACCCGGTGGCGGCGCGAAGCTGGCCGAGGTGCGCGGCAGCGGCTTGGCCGGTTTGGCGGGAGTCGTCGGTTTGCCCGGCACCGTCGACGGCGCCGGTTTGGTACTGGGCTGCGACGGCGGGATCGGTGGCGGGCTCGGCTGCTCAGGTGGCCGTTGGACCGCACAAGCGCTCAGCCCCAAAACAACGCTGAGCAGGGTGATACGAGCAATGGCGGTCATGGTGGCGCTTCCTGTTATTGATCCGGGTTTACTTATCCGGGCTTACTGATCCGGGTTTACTTATCCGGGCTTACTGATCCGGGTTTACTTATCCGGGCTATCGATGGTCAGTTGTTGCGGCGCGGTGGTGCTGCTGGCCAGGGGCTGGCTGCGACCGATCCACTCGCCTGCCGTCGGTTGACCGGCGCGGGAGATGCGCGCAACCAGTTGGACTTCAGGGAAGTTCGACAGTTTCAACTGCGGCATCATTGCATCGCCATCGCCCAACTCGACGGTGGCTGGCAGATCAGCCACGGTCAGGCGCTTGGCCGCCAACGGCGCGGGTGGGCCAGAGGTGGCACGGGCGAAGATGAACACGCTGTCACCCGGCTGGACCTTGGACTTCAGGTCGGCCGCCAGGTCAACCCGGACCTTGAGCAGCGCTGCCGGCTTGGCCGCTGGCGCCTGGGCCACCTTGCCACCGCTGGCCACCAGTTTCTCGCTGGCGCGGGTAATACCGCCCTGCAGCGCAATACGGGACTGGTCGTCCGGCGGCAGTTGCTCCAGCAGGCGATTCCAGTAGTCGATCGCTTCCTGAAAACGCTGGCCTTCGAAGGCGGCGATGCCCAGCAGGCCCAGGCTGGTAACTTCTTTTGGATCGGCCTTGAGCGCTTCGTCAGTCAGGGCCTGGACCTTGTCCGACCACTTCTTGCCATCGGCGAAATACTGCGCCTGGGCCCATTGCCCCAACAGTTCAGGCTGGCGCCCGGCCAGGTTGACGGTGCGCTCGAAGATCTTCGCCGCATCCGCCGGACGATCCTGGGTCATGTAGGTGCGACCGAGGAAGTACAGCGCTTCGGCGGAATCGGGCTGCGCCGCGACCGCGCGCTCCAGGCGCCGGGTCATTTCTTCCATCGACTGTGGCGCCTGGGCGAATTCCCGGGTCAACTCGACTTTGTCACTGGCACCGAAATGCAGGTACAGCCCCAGGCCCAGCACCGGGACCAGGATGGCTGCCAGCAACGGTGCCGCCTTGCCCAGGCGCGTCACCCGAGGCGCGGCAACGCCTTCGGTGTCCGCGAGCAATTCACGGGCGGCTTCAGCCCGGCCGGCGTCCATTTGCGCGGCATCGAGAACGCCTTCCTGCTGCTGAACCTGCAGCTCAGCCACGCGTTCTTGATACAGCGCCACGTTCAGGGCAGTACGATCCTCTTCGAGCTGGGCGCGACGACTACGCAGGACGGGGATCAGCAGAAAACTCAGGGCCACCAGAAGCAGCAGACCTGCAGCGAGCCAGAAATCAATCATTCTTGGTTTTTATCCAACAGTTGGTCGAGGCGCTCGCGCTCCTCGGCAGAAAGCGAGCCTGGCGTTTCGGCGCGTTGCACGCGACGACGACGCACGATCACCGCGATGATCACCACACCGCCCAACAGCAGGCCAGCGGGGCCGAACCAGAGCAGTGCGGTCTTGGCGTTCAGGGCCGGTTTGTAGCGAACGAAATCACCGTAGCGATCGACCATGAAGTCGATGATCTGCTGGTTGTCCTTACCCTCGCCAAGCATGCGGAAGATCTCTTTGCGCAGGTCGGCGGCAATCGGGGCATTGGAGTCAGCGATGTCCTGGTTCTGGCACTTGGGGCAACGCAGCTCCTTGGTCAACTCGCGAAAACGCTCGCGATCACCTTCCTTGGCGAACTCGTAAGTGTCGATGGCAGCGTGGGCCACGCCGGCCAGGCTCAAGCCCAGGACAACGGCGGCAATCCAGCGCTTCATGGCTTCGCCTCGTCGACCAGCGCCTGGTACTTGGCCGCCAGTTTCTCGCGCCAGACCTGCTCGTCGATCACCCCTACGAATTTGTCGCGGATGATGCCCTTGGCGTCGATGAAGAAGGTTTCCGGGGCGCCGTACACACCGAGGTTCAGGCCCAGGGTGCCGGCGTCGTCGCGAATATCCAGCTGATACGGATTATGGAAATCCGCCAGCCATTTCAAGGCGTCGGCATTGATGTCCTTGTAGTTGATGCCGTGGATCACCACACCCTTCTCGGCCAGTTTGTTCAACACCGGGTGCTCGATCCGGCAGGAAATGCACCAGGTGCCCCAGACGTTGACCAATGCCGGTTTGCCGAGTATGTCGGCGCGGGTCAGGGTCTTGTCGCCCTGCACCGCTGGCAGGGAAAACTCCGGGAAGGGTTTGCCGATCATCGCCGAGGGCAACTCGGCCGGGTCTAGGTACAGACCGCGATACAGGAAAACAGCCACCACGAGGAAAATCGCCAGTGGCAACAACATCAACCAACGCTTCATGCAGTCGCTCCCGTCATGCCCAGTGCTTCCCGCACACGGCTTTTCACCTTGACCCGATAACGCCGGTCCAGCGCTGCCAGCAACCCGCCCAGACCTGTGAGCAAACCACCGAACCAGATCCAGCGCACGAACGGCTTGACGTGCACACGTACTGCCCAGGCGCCATCCCCCAGGGGCTCGCCGAGTGCGACGTAGAGGTCACGGGTGAAACCGGCGTCGATCCCGGCTTCGGTCATCACCGAATTCTGTACGGTGTAGAGACGTTTTTCCGGGTGCAGGACACTGACTTCCTTGCCGTCCTTGATCACCCGCACGGTACCCTTGTCGGAGGTGAAGTTCGGGCCTTCGAAATGTTTGGCACCTTCGAAGATGAATTGATAACCGCCCAGGGCCATGGACTCGCCCGGCGCCAGGCGCAGGTCGCGCTCGGCACTGTTCTGGCTCGACAACACCACGCCGAGGGCGCAGACGGCGATGCCCAGGTGTGCAACCTGCATGCCCCAGTAGCTGCGGGTCAGGGTCGGCAGGCCTTTGATCAGGCCTTTGTGGCGAGTCTTGTCGAAAATGTCACGCACACCGGCCAACAACACCCAGGCCGCGAGCATGAAGGTCGCCAGCACCGCCCAGTTGAAATCGCCATAAGCCACGCCCGCCACCACCGCCAGCGCGGCGCTGCCGAGTAGTACCGGGGTGAGCATGCCCAGCAGCCATTTCACCGGGGTGTCTTTCCAGCGCACGATCACGCCGACCGCCATCACCAGCATCAACAAGGCCATCAATGGAATGAACAGCGCATTGAAGTACGGCGGGCCGACCGACAGCTTGGCACCGGTCATGGCATCGAGAATCAACGGATACAAGGTGCCCAGCAGGATCATCGAAGCGGCCACCACCAACACCAGGTTGTTGCCCAGCAACAGGGTTTCCCGGGACCAGAGGTTGAAGCCGACCTGGCTCTTGACCACCGGTGCGCGCAAGGCGAACAGCGTCAGCGAACCACCGACCACGAACAGCAGGAAGATCAGGATGAACACGCCGCGCTCGGGGTCCGAGGCAAAGGCGTGCACCGAGGTCAGTACGCCGGAACGCACGAGGAAAGTGCCCAGCAGGCTCAACGAAAAGGCGGCGATGGCCAGCAACACGGTCCAGCTCTTGAACACACCACGCTTTTCCGTGACGGCCAGCGAGTGAATCAGCGCGGTGCCCACCAGCCAGGGCATGAACGAGGCGTTTTCCACCGGGTCCCAGAACCACCAGCCGCCCCAGCCGAGTTCATAGTAGGCCCACCAGGAACCGAGGGTGATGCCGATACCGAGAAATGCCCAGGCGACGATGGTCCATGGCCGCGACCAACGCGCCCAAGCGGCGTCCAGGCGCCCGCCCATCAGCGCGGCGATAGCGAAGGCGAAGGCCACCGAGAAGCCGACGTAGCCCATGTACAGCATCGGCGGGTGCACGATCAGGCCGATATCTTGCAGCAACGGGTTGAGGTCGGCACCGTCGCCAGGCACTTGCGGCAGGATGCGCTTGAACGGGTTCGAGGTGAGGATCAGGAACAGCAGGAAACCGGTGCTGATCATGCCCATCACTGCCAGCACCCGTGCCAGCATTACTTGCGGCAACTGTCGGGAGAACACCGACACGGCGAACGTCCAGCCGCCGAGGATCAACGCCCACAACAGCAACGAACCTTCGTGCGCGCCCCATACGGCGCTGAACTTGTAGTACCAGGGCAAGGCACTGTTGGAGTTGTTGGCGACATAAGCGACGGAAAAATCGTCGGCCATGAACGCATAGGTCAAGCAGCCAAAAGCGAACAGCAGGAAGGCGAACTGCCCCCATGCCGCCGGCTGGGCCAGGCTCATCCAGAATCGGTCGCCGCGCCAGGCGCCGACCAAAGGCACGACGGCCTGAACCAGCGCAAAGCACAGGGCCAGGATCATCGCCAGATGACCCAGTTCAGGAATGAAGATGCCGGAAGTCATGGATCAACCCTCCTTAGCGGGTGTTGGGGCGGATTGACCACTGTCTTTCAAGGCCTTGGTCACTTCCGGCGGCATGTACTTTTCATCGTGCTTGGCCAGCACTTCATCGGCCACCACCACGCCTTCGGCATTGAGCTTGCCCAGGGCGACGATGCCCTGCCCTTCGCGGAACAGGTCCGGAAGGATGCCGCGATAGCTGATGGTCACGGATTTGTTGAAGTCGGTGACGACGAACTTCACGTCCAGCGAATCGCCGGAGCGCTGCAGGGAACCGGCCTCGACCATGCCGCCCGCGCGGATGCGCGTGTCCTGCGGGGCTTCGCCGTTGGCGATCTGGGTCGGTGTGTAAAACAGGTTGATGTTCTGCTGCAGGGCGCTGAGGGCCAGGCCCACGGCGGCGCCGACCCCAACCAGGATCGCCAGAATGATGATAAGACGCTTTTTACGCAGCGGATTCACTTGCCGTTCTCCCGGCGCAGACGGCGCGCCTCTTGTTGCAGATACCGCTTGCGGGCCAGGATCGGCGCCGCCACGTTGAGGGCCAGCACTGCCAGGCAAATGCCATAGGCCGACCAGACATACAGGCCATGATGGCCCATGGCGAGGAAGTCGCCGAATGAAGCAAAACTCATCGAGCAACCTCCAGGCTGTTTTCAACTTCGGCCTTGACCCAACTGGCCCGGGCTTCGCGTTTGAGCACCTCAAGGCGCATGCGCAGCAGCAATACCGCGCCGAAGAAACAATAGAAACCCAGCGCCGTCAGCAGCAACGGCAGCCACATCTCGGCGGGCATCGCCGGTTTTTCCGTGAGCGTGAAGGTTGCGCCCTGATGCAGGGTGTTCCACCACTCCACCGAGTACTTGATGATCGGGATGTTGATCACGCCGACGATGGCCAGCACCGCACAGGCCTTGGCCGCACTGTCACGATTGCTGATGGCGTTGCCCAGCGCAATAAGACCGAAGTACAGGAACAAGAGAATCAGCATGGACGTCAGTCGTGCATCCCAGACCCACCACGAGCCCCAGGTCGGCTTGCCCCAGATCGCCCCGGTGACCAGCGCCACGGCGGTCATCCAGGCACCGATGGGCGCCGCGCACTGCAGGGCGACGTCGGCCAGCTTCATCTTCCACACCAGCCCGACGACGCCACACACCGCCAGCATCACGTAGATGGACTGTGCCAGCATGGCGGCCGGAACGTGGATGTAGATGATGCGAAAGCTATTTCCCTGCTGGTAGTCCGGCGGCGCGAAGGCCAGGCCCCAGACCACGCCAACGCCGATCAGCAGCAACGCCGCAATGCTCAGCCATGGCAGCATTCTGCCGCTGATGCCGTAAAACCATTTGGGCGAGCCGAGCTTATGAAACCACGTCCAGTTCATTGCTGTTTCCATCACGGTTGCTGCTCGCTATCGCGAGACAGCCATAGGGTCTTTACTGGTCAAATTTTGACCAGACCTCATTATTCGCCGACGCTGATCTTCAGGCCAGCGGCTATTGCAAAGGGTGTCAGGGTTATCGCCAGGGCGGTCAGGCTCCCAAGCCACAACAGATAACCGGTCGCCGGCATGCCCTGCAAGGCTGCCTGCAAGGCGCCACTGCCAAGAATCAATACCGGGATGTACAACGGCAGGATCAGCAACGCCAGCAACAGCCCGCCACGCTTCAAACCTACCGTCAACGCCGCGCCCACCGCACCGAGCAGGCTCAGTACCGGTGTACCCAGCAATAAAGAAAGCAGCAACACCGGCAGACAGGCGGCAGGCAAACCGAGCATCAACGCCAGCAAAGGCGCGAGCAAAACCAGTGCCAGGCCGGAAAACGCCCAGTGTGCCAGTACCTTGGCCAAAACCAGAAGAGCCAGGGGGTGCGGCGAAAGGACCCACTGTTCCAGCGATCCGTCCTCGAAATCACTGCGGAAAAGCCCGTCCAGCGAGAGCAGGACCGATAAAAGGGCCGCCACCCAGACCAGTCCCGGAGACAAGGTTTGCAACAATTGAGACTCGGGACCGACCGCGAGGGGGAACAGCGAAACGACGATGGCGAAGAACACCAGCGGGTTGGCCAGTTCAGCCGGACGGCGGAACAACAGACGGGCTTCGCGGGCAACCAACAGGCCAAAAACACTCATACGGCCCAGTTCCCCAGATCAATGTCGCGGTACGCGGCCGGCACGCGGCTCAGCGTGTGGTGAGTGGTCAAGACCACCATGCCACCGCGCTCGCAGTGGCCTGCCAAGTGTTCTTCGAGCTGCGCCACGCCTTGCTTGTCGAGGGCGGTAAAGGGCTCATCGAGTATCCACAACGGTGGGCTGTCCAGATAAAGCCGCGCCAGCGCCACTCGGCGCTGTTGACCCGCGGACAGCGTATGGCAGGGAACATCCTCGAAACCGCGCAGCCCGACTGCGGCCAAAGCCTGCCAGATCGCCTCATGGGAAGCCGGTTGATGCAGGGCACACAGCCAGCTCAGGTTCTCTTGCGCCGTCAGCAAATCCTTGATGCCGGCGGCATGGCCGATCCACAAGAGATTGCGTGCAAGTTCTGTGCGTTGCTCGCTCAGCGGCTGACCGTTAAGCAGTACTTGACCGGCGGTCGGGTGCATCAGACCGGACAACAGGCGCAACAGGCTGGTCTTGCCACTGCCGTTGGGACCGCTGATTTGTACCATTTCGCCACTGGCCATTCTCAAATCGAGATTTTCGAAGAGCAGCCGAAGGTCTCGCTCACAAGCAAGGGCAACGGTTTGCAAGACTGGACTGGTCAAGGGTTCACGGGCCTTATACGGTTCAAGTCGGCGCTGGCGCGGCCGTTAAAGAGATGCAGAATAAAGGTATTGGCGGCCCGGACGAGAGAGCTGCGTCAATTAACTGGGAAATTTTCCGCATTCTGTATACAACGGGGCGGCATTATACATGCCATTTCCTACTCTCAAGCGTGCAATTTCCCAAGGTTGTGACCGCGTATGACAGGCGAAATGAACATCCTCCCCCTACCGCAGGCCACCGCGACGACCCCGCGTGCGCCAGCGGTCAGTGGCGAGTTGCTCAAGCTGCTGACGCCGATGGAGGGCCTGATCAGCGCAGGCCAGACCGCCAAAGCTGAAGTGCTGTCGCTCAAACAGGCGGATCAGGCCTTTCAATTGCTGCTCAAGCTCACTCTCGAGAGCGGCCGGCAGACCACGCTCCAGGCCATCAGCAATCAACCCCTGGCCCAAGGCAGCAGCATCGCGGTTACCCAGCCTTCGGCGGGCAACCTGGCGGTCACCGTGCAGCAAGCTATCGCCGCCAGCGTCGCCACCCTCACCCGTATCGACACTGCGAAAATGCCGGTGGGCACCCTGCTGCAGGGTAAGGTGCTGACCTCCCAGGTGTTGCCGACTGTACCGGGGCAAGCCACGGTGTTTCGCTCGATGGTCAGCCTGCTCAATACAGCGCTGAGCGGCAGCACCCTCAGCATCGACAGCTCGCAACCGTTGCGCATCGGCACGTTGCTCAGCGCACAGGTACAGGATGGCCAGACCCTCAAGTTCGTGCCCTTGAGCAGCCGCCAGGAGCAACTGGCCGTGACCCAGCAATTGCTCAGCCAACAAAGCCGCCAGGGTTCGCTGGATAGTTTGCTCAAACAGCTGCAAAACCTGCCAGCCTCGACGCAGACTTCAAGCGAGCTGCGCACGGCCGTGGACAGATTGCTCGCCGGGCTGCCGGACATCCAGCAATTGAGCAGCGCCAAAGGCCTGGCCCAGGCGCTGGCCAGCAGCGGAGCCTTCCTGGAGTCGAAATTGCTGGGCGGCCAGAACCTGGCGCCCGACATGAAAGGCGACCTGCTCAAACTGATCGGCCAGTTGTCATCCGGGCTGCCGGCCAGCACCCAGCTCAGTGCGATCATCGCCGCCAACACCCTGGCCCAGGCCATGCCGAGTTTCGTGCGCAATGCCCTGGGCATGCTCGGCCAGGTCAGCGCCAAGCCGTCGCCGACTGGTTTTCCGTTGCCTGAGCGGCTGTTGCAAAGCGCCGACGGCGAAGACGACCTGGAGCATCTGTTGCGCCTGGCCGCTGCGGCGGTCTCACGCCTGCAAAGCCACCAACTGTCGAGCCTTGAGCAGTCCGGCGTCACACCGGATGGGCGATTGATGAGTACCTGGCAGTTGGAGATTCCGATGCGCAACCTGCAGGACATCGTGCCGTTGCAGGTCAAGTTCCAGCGCGAGGAGGCCCCCGAAAGAGAACAACCCAAGGAACGCCAGGAGGAACGAGCGCCCAAGCAACAACTGTGGCGCATCGAACTGGCGTTCGACATGGAACCGCTCGGGCCGTTGCAGGTTCAGGCACAACTGATCCAGGGCAGCCTCAGCAGCCAGCTCTGGGCCGAACGCGCCTACACCGCCAGCCTGATTGAAAGCAACCTGGCGGCATTGCGCCAGCGAATGCTGGCCGCCGGGCTGAACGTCGGCGATCTCGACTGCCACCTCGGCAAACCACCCCAAGGTCCGCAAACCCGTCTCGAACAACGCTGGGTCGACGAAAACGCATGAAAAACCCCAACGCTCCCCGCCAGGCCATCGCCCTCAAGTACGACGGCACCCACGCCCCTACCCTCTCGGCCAAGGGCGACGAAGAACTGGCGGAAGAAATCCTGCGCATCGCTCGCGACTGCGAAGTGCCGATCTATGAGAACGCCGAACTGGTGAGCCTGCTGGCGCGGATGGAGTTGGGGGACAGTATTCCGCAGGAGCTTTATCTGACGGTTGCCGAGATCATTGCGTTTGCGTGGAATTTGAAGGGTAAGTTTCCGGTGGGGCAGGACCCGGATGGAGGGATAGTGGAACGCGATATAACTGAGCGGGGGGATAATTATTAAAACGACAACGTGTTGGCTGCCACTCATTTGAAGTGACAGCCATCGTGACAACTTTGAGCAATACCTCAATCAGGCATCGCTATCACTTACTTCCGGCCTAATATCACCCGCAATTCTTCTACCTTGCATTGTGTAGATATTAAAAGAAATACGTGAACCAACAAGTGGCAACAGATATTCCATGCCCATTAAGTCACGCCCGCGCAGTTCACAGAGAACACCATTAAATGAGGCCCGAACTGTTCCTTTCGCGCCGGCCGTTATGGTCAAACACGGATACTCCAACTCAAAAGTCTCGACGAATCCTGTATAACGAGTTAGTTCCTGCTCCATGCTATATAATCCTTAAAATAGAAATCAATAAATTAGTTATCGAACCAACTACGTAAGTTCGACGACAAAATTAAGGTTCCTGATAAAACAGCGCAACTATCAAAAGTAATGTAATAGCAAATGGCTACGACCGGACATCAAGCCATTGATAAGTCCTACCCCGAGCGCAGACCACGCCACCGCCGTGGTTTCATTGGCTCGCTCGGTATGCATTGCCTCCTGGCAGCCACTGTAGTAACGCCAGGCAAAGAAACACTAATACACAATCAACACCTTGATCGTGCCTCCCAGCACCAAACCCTCCCTTGAGTTCCCCACTGTGATTCGGGTAGAAACGCTTTGCCACCTACCCACCCTGAATTTATGCCGAGCACATACACCGAGAGCGGTATTGCAACGCCTTTGGTGTGATTCAGCGAGGCCAGGGAAATCACCACGAATATCGCTGGCATGATTCGCAATGACTTTTTCGATACCTTATTCTTGAAACAGGCAATGGCATGGAAGACTGTTGAGGGTTGTAGAACGCCATCGTAGGAATACCGCCCGGACCAAGCCCCTGGCGCTGCGCGTCACACCCTGGAAGCGGAACGCGGAGCGTCCCTGGAGGCGTTCCCACGCAGAGCGTGGGAACGATCCGGGTGTACGCTCAGTTCTTATGCACCTTGCTCATCAACTCCGCCTCGGCCTGGGTCAGGCCACAAGACTGGGTCAGTTCGTCGACACTGGCACCCATACCGACCAGCTTCGCCGCCTGGTCAAACGACAGGCTCTTGGGATCGCGCTGTTCCAGTCGGGTGAGTTTGTCCGGCAATGGCGCGACGAGCGTGCGCAATTCATGCAGCTCTTCGCCCATGCGCACATTGCCATCCTGGTAGTTGTCGACGCGCCTGCCCAGGTCCTTGATGCGCTGGTCACGCTGCGCATCGCCCTGGGCCTGTTGCGCGGCGATCAGCTTTTGCCCACGGATGTAGGACAAGAACATTGCCAGCGTGCCTGCCCAGAACAGGAACAGGACAATCACCGCCACCTCTAGAATCAATCAGATACTCTCCAGTTCCGACCATTCTTCTTCGCTCATCATCTTGTCGAGTTCGACCAGGATCAGCAGTTCGTTGTTCTTGTTGCACACGCCTTGAATGAACTTGGCGGACTCTTCGTTACCGACGTTCGGCGCTGTCTCGATTTCCGACTGACGCAGGTAAACCACTTCGGCCACGCTGTCGACCATGATCCCCACCACTTGCTTGTCGGCTTCGATGATGACGATGCGGGTGTTGTCGCTGATTTCGGCATTCATCAGGCCGAAGCGCTGGCGGGTGTCGATCACGGTGACCACGTTGCCGCGCAGGTTGATGATGCCCAGCACATAGCTCGGAGCGCCCGGTACCGGGGCGATTTCGGTGTAGCGCAGGACTTCCTGGACGCGCATCACGTTGATGCCGTAGGTTTCGTTGTCCAGCTTGAAGGTGACCCATTGCAGGATCGGATCTTCGGAACCCTTTGCCGCCGTCGCCTTGTCATTCATACCCTGATCCCCTCAAGAAACCGCCCTGGCGGTATTGTTCTGTTATGTAGGTTTATGCGGCGGCTTGGTGCCACCCATGTGCCGGGCTCCACCGCTGGCAATCAATTCGGCCAGTTCGGAAACATCGAGCAATGCACACATGTGTTCAATCACCGTGCCCGCCAGCCATGGCCGCTGGCCACGGTGACTGCGCCATTTGATTTCGTTCGGGTCCAGGCGCAACGAGCGACTGACCTGATGCACTGCCAGCCCCCACTCGTAGCCCTGGACGGAAATCACGTATTGCAGACCCTGCTTGAAGTCCTCGCGGTAGCGGTCGGGCATGACCCAGCGTGCCGTGTCCAAAACCTTCAGGTTGCCCGCCTGGCTCGGCAGGATGCCGAGGAACCACTCCGGCTGGCCGAACAGCGACGTCAGTTCATGACCGGCCAGTGGATAGATCGAACCCAGGCACACCAGCGGCACTGCCAGGGTCAACCCGGCGACATCGAACAACAGGCATTCGAAGGGCTCGGCCGCCCAGGCCGGACGACCGTCGGTTTCTGCCGGTGGCGGCGTGTTGGCGGGTGGCAGGTGGACTTCGACCACGGGTGGTACCCGCACCTGTTGCACTTCGACAGGGGCAGGAACCAAAATTTCTGGTTCGTCCATGGCCGGCGGCGCCAAGGCTTGCAGCAAGGGTGCGATAGTCGAGACCGGTGCCAGAACGGGTGCCGGGCTGTCGACCACGGCGACGGGTGCCTGCGGAATAGGCGCTGCCACTTGTGAGGTCGCCACTACGGCATCGCGAGCTTGCTCTTCAAGCACCGCAGCCTGGAATTCATCCAGCGCGGCTTCAACCTCGACCACCTCGGGAGGGGCTTCGAAGGGCGGCGCAAGTTCCTCAGTAATGTCTTGCAGCAGGCTGTCCAGATAAGACTGCAGCGCCAGTTGCGGGCGCGATGTGATCTTCAATGGCCGGTTCATGGGCGCGCACCTGTAGGAGCTGCCGCAGGCTGCGATCTTTTAGCGATTTCAGACGCGCCGCAAAGCCAGATCAAAAGATCGCAGCCTGCGGCAGCTCCTACAGGGATCGGTGTCATTTTATGCCACCTGCGCGACGAGTTGGGCCGCCAGCAGATGCTTGAGCAGCGCGCGGTAGGCAACGACGCCACGGCTCTTGCCGTCGAATTGCGAAGGCGTCAGCCCCGCCCGACTGGCATCGCGCAGGCGTGTGTCGACCGGGATGTAGCCCTGCCAGATCTCTTCTGGAAACTTATCGCGCAACACCCGCAGCGTACCGAGGGACGCCTGGGTGCGGCGATCGAACAGGGTCGGCACGATGGTGAACGGCAAGGCTTGCTTGCGCGAACGATTGATCATCGCCAGGGTGTTGACCATGCGCTCCAGGCCTTTGACCGCCAGGTGTTCGGTCTGCACCGGAATCACCAGTTGCTGGCTCGCCGCCAAGGCATTGACCATCAGCACCCCGAGCAGTGGCGGGCTGTCGATCACGGCGTAATCGAAGTCCTGCCATAACTGCGCCAGGCTCTTGGCGATCACCAGGCCCAGGCCACTCTGGCCCGGCGACTGGCGTTCAAGGGTGGCCAGCGCGGTACTCGATGGCAACAGCGAAATGGACTCGTGACTGGTGGGCAGCAACAACTGACCGGGCAGGCCCTGGGGCACGCTGCCTTTATGCAGGAACAAGTCGTAGTTGCTGTGTTCCAGGCTGTCGGGGTCATAACCGAAATAGCTGGTCATGGAGCCGTGGGGGTCGAGGTCGACCACGACCACGCGCTTGCCCGCCTCGGCCAGTAACCCGGCTAGAGCGATGGAGGAAGTGGTTTTACCGACACCACCCTTTTGATTGGCGACTGCCCAGACTCTCATTCGATTGTTCCTCCCGCCCGAACGGATCGACCGGGAATTAGCTCAACGTGTTAATGCGGGTGACGGAGAATTGACGGCGTTCTCTCGTACCGGCGACATGACCTTGGTCGGTGCAGTTTGTGTGCCAGCACGCTTCAACGCGGCATCCGGTTGTGCATTGGCCGCTCCGGTTGCCGTGAGGCTGCGACGTATGTCCAGGTTGCGTGACACCACCAGCACCACGCGACGGTTGCGCGCGCGGCCCTCGGCCGTGGCGTTATTGGCCACTGGCTGGAACTCGCCATACCCCACCGATGCCAAGCGACCAGGGTTTACCCCTTGCATCGCCAGCATGCGCACGATGCTGGCCGAGCGCGCCGAAGACAGTTCCCAGTTGGTGGGATACTGCGCGGTGCGAATCGGTTGGTCGTCGGTGAAGCCCTCGACGTGGATCGGGTTGTCGAACGGCTTCAGGATCGCCGCTACCTTGTCGATGATGTTGAAGGCAATGTCACTGGGCATGGCATCGCCGCTGCCGAACAACAGGCTGGAATTGAGTTCGATCTCGACCCACAACTCGTTGCCGCGCACGGTCATTTGATTGGAGCTGATCAGGTCGCCAAAGGCCGCGCTGATGTCATCGGCAATGCTTTTAAGCGGATCGCTGGCACCCGAGACACCGGCATCGACCTGGTCGCTGTCCTTGACCAATGGCTTGGCCGGAGTCACGGTCTTCGGCCGCTCGTCACCGATGGGGATCGGCTTGAGCGCACGATCGCTATCGGTAAAGACGCCGACCAGCGCCTCGGAAATGACCTTGTACTTGCCTTCGTTGATCGACGAAATCGAGTACATCACCACGAAAAACGCGAAGAGCAAGGTGATGAAGTCGGCGTAGGAAACCAGCCAACGTTCATGATTTACATGTTCATCATGTTGACGACGACGAGCCATAGTCCATTACCCCCATCAATCCATGAAGCCCTGGAGCTTCAACTCGATAGAGCGCGGGTTTTCACCTTCGGCGATCGACAGGATTCCTTCCAGCAACATTTCGCGATAACGCGACTGGCGCAACGCGATGGACTTGAGCTTGGCGGCAATCGGCAGCAACACCAGGTTGGCACTGGCCACGCCATAGATGGTGGCGACGAAGGCCACGGCGATGCCATTGCCCAGCTGCGACGGATCGCCCAGGTTGCCCATGACGTGAATCAGGCCCATCACCGCACCGATGATGCCGATGGTCGGCGCATAACCGCCCATGCTTTCGAAGACCTTGGCGGCTTCGATGTCGCGGCTTTCCTGGGTGTAGAAGTCCACCTCCAGAATGCTGCGGATCGCTTCCGGCTCGGCGCCATCGACCAACAACTGCAGGCCTTTGCGCGAGTAGTTGTCGGGTTCGGCATCGGCCACCCCTTCGAGCCCGAGCAGGCCTTCCTTGCGGGCGGTCAGGCTCCAGTTGACGACGCGATCGATGCCACCGGCCAGGTCGACCCGCGGAGGAAACAGGATCCACGCCAGAATTTGCATGGCCCGCTTGAAGGCGCTCATGGGCGATTGCAACAACGCCGCGCCAATGGTCCCGCCCAGCACGATCAACGCGGCCGGTCCGTTGGCCAGCGCACCGATATGCCCGCCTTCGAGGTAGTTGCCGCCAATGATGGCGACGAACGCCATGATGATGCCGATGAGACTTAAAACGTCCATCAGACGCAGGCCTCGACGATGTGCCGGCCGATGTCGTCCAGCGCATACACTGCGTCGGCCAGTTCGGCCTTGACGATGGCCATGGGCATGCCATAGATCACGCAGCTGGCTTCATCCTGGGCCCAGATCGAACTGCCGCTCTGCTTGAGCAGGCGCGCGCCTTCGCGACCGTCCGCGCCCATGCCGGTCAGTACCACCGCCAGAACTTTGTCGCCATAGGACTTGGCCGCCGAACCGAAGGTGATGTCCACGCACGGCTTGTAGTTCAAGCGCTCGTCGCCCGGGAGGATTTTCACCGCTCCCCGGCCGTCGATCATCATTTGCTTGCCACCAGGCGCCAACAACGCCAGGCCCGGACGCAGGATGTCGCCGTCCTCGGCTTCCTTGACGCTGATCCGGCAAAGCTTGTCCAGGCGTTCGGCGAACGCCTTGGTAAAGGCCGCCGGCATGTGCTGGACCAGCACGATCGGTGCGGGGAAGTTGGCTGGCAGCTGGGTCAATACCCGCTGCAAGGCCACCGGGCCGCCGGTGGACGTGCCGATAGCCAGCAACTTGTAGGCTTTGCGTTTCGGCGCTGGCGACGACGGAGCCTGCGCAGGTGCACGGGCCGGGATCGGTGCGGGAGACGGGCGCACAAGCGCGCTGCTGCCATAACCAATGCTGCTCGATGGCGTTGGCGTTGGCGTTGGCACTGGAGTCGGTGCTACCACCGGCGCCGGCGCACTGTAGCTGCTGACACGACGATTACTGCGCGAGATGCTGAGAATCTTCTCGCACAGCAGTTGCTTGACCTTCTCGGGGTTGCGCGAGATGTCTTCGAAGTTCTTCGGCAGGAAGTCCACCGCGCCGGCATCCAGCGCGTCCAGGGTGACCCGGGCGCCTTCGTGGGTCAGCGACGAAAACATCAGGACCGGGGTCGGGCAGCGCTGCATGATATGCCGTACCGCGGTGATGCCGTCCATCATCGGCATCTCGTAGTCCATGGTGATCACGTCCGGCTTGAGGGCCAACGCCTGATCAATCGCCTCTTTGCCGTTGGTCGCCGTGCCGACGACCTGGATATTCGGATCCGCGGAAAGAATTTCCGAGACGCGGCGGCGGAAAAAACCCGAATCGTCCACCACCAGGACCTTGACTGCCATAAACACTCCATTAGACGCAGCGAGGCGTCAGTCGCCACCGCTGCGCCAGAATCAAATACGCCGTGCGGCGTAACGCTTGAGCATGCTCGGAACATCGAGAATCAGCGCGATGCGGCCGTCACCGGTAATGGTGGCGCCCGACATGCCCGGGGTTCCCTGGAGCATTTTGCCCAATGGCTTGATGACCACTTCTTCCTGGCCCACCAACTGGTCGACGACAAAGCCGATCCGCTGGGTGCCCACCGAAAGGATCACCACATGGCCTTCGCGCTGCTCTTCGTGAGCGGCGGAGCTGACCAGCCAGCGCTTGAGATAGAACAACGGCAGTGCCTTGTCCCGCACGATCACCACTTCCTGGCCGTCCACCACGTTGGTGCGCGACAGGTCGAGGTGGAAAATCTCGTTGACGTTCACCAGCGGGAAGGCGAACGCCTGGTTGCCGAGCATGACCATGAGGGTTGGCATGATCGCCAGGGTCAGCGGCACCTTGATGACGATCTTCGATCCCTGGCCCTTGGCCGAGTAGATGTTGATCGAACCGTTGAGCTGGGAGATCTTGGTTTTCACCACATCCATGCCCACGCCACGACCCGACACGTCGGAGATCTCGGTCTTGGTCGAGAAGCCCGGGGCGAAGATCAGGTTGTAGCACTCGGTATCGCTCAGGCGGTCGGCCGCGTCCTTGTCCATCACACCGCGTTTTACCGCGATGGCACGCAGGACGTTGGGGTCCATGCCTTTGCCATCATCGGAAATCGACAACAGGATGTGATCGCCTTCCTGCTCGGCCGCCAGGATCACCTTGCCGCCACGGGCCTTGCCCGACGCTTCGCGCTCTTCCGGCGATTCGATGCCGTGGTCGACCGCGTTGCGCACCAGGTGGACCAGCGGGTCGGCCAGGGCTTCGACCAGGTTCTTGTCGAGGTCGGTGTCTTCGCCGACCAGTTCCAGGTTGATCTCTTTCTTGAGCTGGCGCGCCAGGTCGCGAACCAGGCGCGGGAAGCGTCCGAACACTTTCTTGATCGGCTGCATCCGGGTCTTCATGACCGCCGTCTGCAGGTCGGCCGTGACCACGTCGAGGTTCGACACGGCCTTGGACATGGCTTCGTCGGCACTGTTGGCGCCCAGGCGCACCAGGCGGTTACGCACCAGCACCAACTCGCCGACCATGTTCATGATCTCGTCGAGCCGTGCGGTATCGACCCGCACGGTGGTCTCGGCTTCACTGGCCGGTTTTTCCGCAGGCGGCGCGGCCGGAGTTCGGGCCGCGACTGGTGCTGCGGCTGCCGGCGCTTTGGCTTGCGGTTCGGGCGCCTTGGCAACGGGCTTGGGTGCGACAACCTTGGCGGTCGATGCCGCCACGGAGGCGTTCGAGCTGCTGGCCGTTGTCGCGGTGCCGACTTCGCTGAACTTGCCTTTGCCGTGCAATTCGTCGAGCAGTGCCTCGAATTCATGATCGCTGATCAGATCACTGCCGGCCGCCGCTGCGGTTGGCGCTGCCGGTGCTGGAACAGAGGCAATGGCCGACTCCAGCGCCTCAACGGCAAAGTTACCCTTGCCATGCAGCTGGTCGAGCAAGGCCTCGAATTCTTCGTCGGTGATGTCGGCGCTATCGCCCGCCTCTTTCGCCGCTGACGCCTCTGGCGGCGCGGCGGGTGCCGGGGCCACTGCATCGACGGCGAACTTGCCCTTGCCGTGCAGTTGATCGAGCAACGACTCGAACTCGGCGTCGGTAATTTCGTCGCTGGCAGGCACTTCGCTGGCGGGTGCTGGAACAACTGCCGGCGCCTCGGCCTGAGCCTTCACGGCGTTCAGCGAGTCCAGCAATTGTTCGAATTCGTTATCGGTGATATCGCCTGAATCGGCAGCAACCACAGGCGCTTCGACCTCTGGAGCAACAGGCGCAGCAGCCACTTCGTCAGCCGATTGCGGCTCGGCCAGACGCGCCAGTGCCGCCAGCAGCTCAGGTGTTGCAGCCGTGACCGGACTACGCTCGCGCACTTCGCTGAACATGCCGTTCACCGCATCCAGCGCTTCGAGGACCACGTCCATCAATTCCGAGTCGACGCGACGTTCGCCCTTGCGCAGGATGTCGAACACGTTCTCGGCGATGTGGCAGCACTCCACCAGCTCGTTGAGCTGGAGGAAGCCGGCGCCCCCTTTTACAGTGTGAAAACCGCGAAAAATTGCATTGAGCAAGTCCGCATCATCCGGACGGCTTTCCAGCTCGACCAGTTGCTCGGACAGTTGCTCTAGAATCTCGCCGGCCTCAACCAGGAAATCCTGAAGGATCTCTTCATCGGCGCCGAAGCTCATTAAGGGGGTGCTCCTACAGGTCTAAAAACCCAAAAAACCTGAACTTTAAAAACCCAGGCTGGATAGCAAATCGTCCACATCGTCCTGACCGGACATAACGTCTTCTCTTTTATCGGCATGAATCTGCGGACCTTCACCCTTGGAGAGATGTTTTTGTGGATCTTTTTCTGCAAGCATTGCCGCACGGTCATGTTCGATGCCCGCAAAGCGGTCCACCTGACTGGCCATCAGCACGAGCTTGAGCAGGTTGCTTTCCACTTCGGTGACCAGTTGGGTCACACGCTTGATCACCTGGCCGGTAAGGTCCTGGTAATCCTGGGCGAGCAGAATGTCGTTGAGGTTGCTGGACACGGCGCGATTGTCTGCGCTGCTGCGCGCCAGGAAACCATCGACGCGCCGGGCCAGTTCACGAAACTCTTCGGCCCCGACTTCGCGCCGCATGAACCGTCCCCAGTCGGCGCTCAAGCCCTGCGCCTCTTCAGCCAGGCCGTTGACCAATGGCGTGGCGTTTTCCACCAGGTCCATGGTGCGGTTGGCGGCGGCTTCCGTCAGTTTGACCACATACCCCAGGCGCTCGGTGGCGTCGGTGATCTGTGACACTTCCTCGGCTTGCGGCATGTGCGGGTCAATCTGGAAATTGACGATCGCGCTATGCAGCTCGCGGGTGAGCTTGCCCACTTCCTGATACAAGCCACGGTCACGGGTCTGGTTGAGCTCATGGATCAATTGCACAGCATCGCCGAACCTGCCCTTTTCAAGGCTCGCGACCAATTCAACGGCGTGTTTTTTCAGGGTCGATTCAAAATCGCCCTGGGATGACTCGTTATGCTCCATAGCTCCCCCGTGGCGCAGTTCAACCGATGCGTTCGAAAATCTTCTCGATTTTTTCTTTCAACGCCTGGGCCGTGAAGGGTTTGACCACATAGCCATTTACGCCGGCCTGGGCCGCTTCGATGATCTGCTCGCGCTTGGCTTCGGCAGTCACCATCAGCACTGGCAGGTGCTTGAGTTTTTCATCGGCGCGCACATGACGCAGCAGATCGATACCGGTCATGCCAGGCATGTTCCAGTCCGTCACCAGAAAGTCGATGCTCCCGCTGTTGAGTACCGGAATGGCGGTAGTGCCATCGTCGGCCTCGACCGTGTTGGTGAACCCAAGGTCACGCAACAGGTTCTTGATGATCCGCCGCATCGTTGAGAAGTCATCAACGATGAGGATTTTCATGTTCTTGTCCAATTCGACCTCCAAGCAGACTAAAACGCGCCCAGCACCTGGACACGCCATTTCTATCAATCTGGCAAAACACTCGATGACTGTTTGGGATACAACGGATCGAGACCGGCGCGGTTCATTACCCCACCAGCCGCGTCGCAGTGCCCCCACACTGCCTTCAGCGCGCTCGCCACTCTCCCAGACGCCCCCGCAAACGGGCCGCGCACTGGCTGTGTAACTGGCTGACCCGGGATTCGCTGACCCCCAGGACTTCGCCGATTTCCTTGAGATTCAATTCTTCGTCGTAATACAACGCCAACACCAATCGCTCGCGCTCCGGCAAGTTGGCGATCGCGTCCGCCAGCGCCGCCTGGAAGCGTTCATCTTCCAGATCGCGAGACGGTTCCAGATGCGCACTGGCGCCATCCTCGTGCAGCCCTTCGTGTTCGCCGTCCTGCAACAGGTCGTCGAAACTGAACAGCCGACTGCCCAGGGTGTCGTTCAAAATCCCGTAGTAATCGTCAAGACTCAATTGGAGTTCGGCCGCAACTTCGTGATCTTTAGCGTCACGCCCGGTTTTAGCTTCAATCGAGCGAATCGCGTCGCTGACCATCCGCGTATTGCGGTGGACCGAACGAGGCGCCCAGTCGCCCTTGCGCACTTCATCGAGCATGGCGCCGCGGATGCGGATGCCCGCGTAGGTTTCGAAACTCGCGCCTTTGCTGGCGTCGTATTTGGTCGAGACTTCCAGCAGGCCGATCATCCCGGCCTGGATCAGGTCTTCGACCTGGACACTGGCCGGCAGTCGTGCCAGCAAGTGATAGGCAATGCGTTTAACCAGCGGCGCGTAACGCTCGATCAGCTCGTACTGCGCGTCACGCGCCGATGCCTTGTAGAGGTTGTAACCGCTTGCGGTCATAGCACGGGTCCTGCCGTCTGTTGCACGAGGCGCTCGACGAAGAATTCCAGGTGCCCGCGCGGGTTGGCGGGCAGTGGCCAGGTATCGACCTTCTGCGCGATCGCCTTGAATGCCAGCGAGCACTTGGAGCGCGGGAAGGCCTCGTAGACGGCGCGCTGCTTCTGCACGGCCTTGCGCACGCTTTCGTCGTACGGCACCGCACCGACATATTGCAAGGCGACGTCGAGGAAGCGGTCGGTGACCTTGGTCAACTTGGCGAACAGGTTGCGCCCTTCCTGGGGGCTCTGCGCCATGTTGGCCAGCACCCGGAAACGGTTCATGCCGTAATCGCGGTTGAGCAATTTGATCAACGCGTAGGCGTCAGTGATCGAGGTCGGCTCGTCGCAGACCACCAGCAACACTTCCTGGGCCGCGCGCACGAAGCTGACCACCGACTCGCCAATGCCCGCAGCGGTGTCGATCACCAGCACGTCGAGATTGTCGCCAATGTCGCTGAAGGCCTGGATCAGGCCGGCATGCTGCGCCGGGCTCAAGTGAACCATGCTCTGGGTGCCGGACGCCGCCGGAACGATGCGGATGCCGCCGGGCCCCTGCAACAGCACGTCGCGCAATTCACAGCGGCCTTCAATCACGTCGGCCAGGGTACGTTTGGGTGTCAGCCCCAACAGAACGTCGACATTCGCCAGCCCAAGGTCAGCGTCCAGCAACATGACGCGCCGGCCAAGCTCAGCCAAAGCCAGGGACAAGTTCACTGACACGTTAGTTTTGCCGACGCCACCTTTGCCGCCGGTCACCGCGATCACCTGTACAGGATGCATGCTGCCCATGTTATTTCTTTACCTTGTTCTGCATAGACGGGGCCACATAACTGGCTGCGCGTTCACAATCGGAACAATGCATGGCAGGCCATCGATGTAGGGTATAAAAACTATTCATTGTTACCTCAGCCAACCTGCTTGGTCGGACTGTGGTAGATATCAGCGAACATGTCAGCCATGGCCTCTTCGCTGGGTTCTTCCTGCATTTGCACGCTGACGGCCCGACTGACCAGTTGATGACGACGCGGCAGATGCAGATCATCTGGAATCCGCGGGCCATCGGTCAGGTAGGCCACCGGCAATTCATGGCTGATGGCCAGACTCAACACTTCGCCCAGACTTGCCGTTTCATCCAGTTTAGTCAGGATGCAGCCAGCGAGCCCGCAACGCTTGTAACTGTGATAAGCAGCGGTTAGAACCTGTTTCTGGCTGGTGGTTGCCAGGACCAGGTAATTTTTTGACTTGATGCCTCGACCGGCCAGGCTTTCGAGCTGCATGCGCAGGGCCGGATCGCTGGCTTGCAGGCCGGCGGTATCGATCAGCACCACGCGCTTGCGCAACAAAGGGTCCAGCGCCTGGACCAATGACTGGTTCGGATCGACGTGGGTCACCGGCACATTGAGGATCCGCCCGAGGGTCTTGAGCTGCTCCTGGGCACCGATGCGAAAGCTGTCCATGCTCACCAGGGCAATGTTCTGCGCGCCGTACTTGAGCACGTAACGGGCCGCCAGCTTGGCCAGGGTGGTGGTCTTGCCCATGCCGGCCGGGCCGACCATGGCAATCACGCCGCCCTCTTCCAGCGGTTCCATTTCCGGCGTGACAATCATCCGCGCCAGGTGCGCCAGCAACATGCGCCAGGCCTGACGGGGTTCTTCAATTTCGCTGACCAGCGCCAGCAGGTCCCGCGACAACGGGCCGGACAGGCCAATGCGCTGCAGGCGACGCCACAGGTTCGCCTGGTCCGGGCGGCTGCCCTGCAGCTGGTTCCAGGCGAGGGAACCGAGTTGTACTTCCATCAGTTCGCGCAGGCTGTTGAGTTCCGAACGCATCGAGTCGAAGACCCGCGTATCGATAGTCGCCGCCGGGGCCGGTGTCGGCGCGGGACGGCGCGGCTCGGCCAGGGTCGGTTCGATCAGCGGCTCGGCAGCCGTCAGCGGCAGGCCGGCAAACAACTGGCGATTAGTGCTCTTGTCGCTATCGCCTTCGCCCTCGCCTCGCAGGCTCAATTCGGCCTGGGCGTTGACGATGCGCGACTGGGTCTTGCGCAGCTCGTCCTCGAGTTCCATGTTCGGAACGCGAGGGGCCAGCGCCGACAGTTGGTAATCCAGGGCAGCCGTAATCTCGACGCCACCGGCGATGCGGCGGTTGCCAATGATCGCGGCATCGGCGCCCAGCTCATCGCGAACCAGCTTCATGGCCTGACGCATATCGGCGGCGAAGAAACGCTTAACTTGCATGAATCACTACCTCAGCCGTTGGGCCCTACTGTCGCAACGATGGTCACTTGCTTGTTGTCAGGAATTTCCTGATAAGCCAACACATGCAAACCCGGGACTGCGAGCCGGCCAAATCGCGAGAGCATCGCGCGAACCGGACCGGCCACCAGCAGAATCACCGGTTGACCTTGCATCTCCTGCCGCTGCGCCGCATCGATCAACGAGCGCTGCAGCTTCTCAGCCATGCTTGGCTCCAGCAGAACCCCCTCTTCAGAGCCTTGTCCTGCCTTCTGCAGACTATTGAGCAATATTTGTTCCAACCTGGGTTCCAGCGTGATCACTGGCAGCTCGGAGTCAGTGCCTACAATGCTTTGCACGATTGCGCGGGATACGCCGACACGCACCGCGGCGACCAGCGCGGCGGTATCTTGACTCTTGCTGGCATTGTTCGCGATGGCTTCGGCAATGCTACGAATGTCGCGTACCGGTACCTGCTCGGCCAATAGCGCTTGCAAGACCTTGAGCAATTGCGACAGTGACAGCACGCCCGGCACCAGCTCTTCGGCCAGCTTCGGCGAGTTTTTCGCCAGCAATTGCATGAGTTGCTGGACTTCTTCGTGGCCGATCAGCTCGCTGGAGTGCTTGTACAGGATCTGGTTCAAGTGGGTGGCCACCACTGTACTGGCATCGACTACGGTGTAGCCAAGCGATTGCGCCTGGGCGCGCTGGCTGATTTCGATCCACACCGCCTCCAGGCCAAAAGCCGGATCTTTGGCGGTAATGCCATTGAGCGTGCCGTAGACCTGCCCCGGGTTGATCGCCAGTTCGCGGTCCGGGTAAATCTCCGCCTCGGCCAGGATCACCCCCATCAGGGTAAGGCGATAGGCACTCGGAGCCAGGTCGAGGTTATCGCGGATGTGAACCGTGGGCATCAGGAAGCCCAGGTCCTGGGACAGCTTTTTGCGCACGCCCTTGATCCGCGCCAGCAATTGCCCGCCCTGGTTGCGGTCCACCAACGGAATCAGGCGATAGCCCACTTCCAGGCCAATCATGTCGATCGGCGTCACGTCATCCCAACCCAGCTCCTTGGTTTCCTGGGCGCGGGCCGGCGATGGCAACAGTTCCTGCTGGCGCTTGACCTCCTGCAGGGCCTGCACCTTGGCGCTGTTCTGCTTTTTCCAGAACAGGTACGCACCGCCCGCTGCCAGGGCCGCCATGGACAGGAAGGAAAAGTGCGGCATGCCGGGCACCAGCCCCATCACCGCCATCAAGCCCGCCGACACCGCCAACGCCTTGGGCGAGGCGAACATCTGCCGATTGATCTGCTTGCCCATATCTTCGGAGCCCGAAGCACGGGTCACCATGATCGCCGCCGCTGTAGATAACAACAGTGATGGCAATTGCGCCACCAAACCGTCACCGATGGTCAACAGGGCGTAAACCTTGCCGGCATCGGCGAAGGTCATGTTGTGCTGGAAGATACCGACCGCCATGCCGCCGATCAGGTTGATGAACAGAATCAACAGGCCGGCGATGGCGTCACCGCGCACGAACTTGCTGGCACCGTCCATCGAGCCATAGAACTCGGCTTCCTGCGCCACTTCCGAACGCCGTGCCTTGGCCTGGTTCTGATCGATCAGGCCGGCGTTGAGGTCGGCGTCGATAGCCATTTGCTTGCCGGGCATCGCATCGAGGGTGAACCGCGCACTCACCTCGGAAATACGCCCGGCGCCTTTGGTCACCACGACGAAGTTGATGATCATCAGGATCGCGAACACCACGATACCGACCACGTAGTTACCGCCGATCACCACCTCGCCGAAGGCCTGGATCACCTTGCCCGCGGCGGCATGACCGTCCTGGCCGTGAAGCATCACTACTCGGGTGGAAGCCACGTTGAGCGCCAGGCGCAAGAGCGTCGCCACCAACAAAATGGTCGGGAACACCGCAAAATCCAGCGGCCGCAAGGCGTAGACGCAGACCAGCAAGACGACAATCGACAACGCGATATTGAACGTGAAAAACACGTCGAGCAGGAACGGCGGCATCGGCAACATCATCATCGCCAACATGACCAGCAGCAACAGCGGCACGCCCAGATTGCCTCGGCTGAGGTCGGCCATGTTCGTGCGGGCACTGTTGATTAACTGAGAGCGATCCACCGGTATTCCCCGTTCCTTTGAAGCAAAACTTTTGACGCCATAAGCTGGCGCAAAGCGGCTATTGCAAGAAGCCTTCCAACTTTCGTGAGGGGTTGAAACAGAGGGATTGGTCGGGAAAAATCAAGTCGCATGGACGGCCGTCTTCGCGAGCAGGCTCGCTCCCACAAGGGGATCGGCCCGGGCAACACTGCTTGTGTACAACACCGATCACGCTGCTAGGAATCCCGGCGCAAATCCGGTGGAATCGGCAAGTCATCCTTGAGTGGGTCCGGGCGCTTGCCCTTGCCCGCGCGGTATTGGCGAATCTGGTAGACGTAGGCCAGTACCTGGGCGACGGCGAGGTACAGGCCGCCAGGGATTTCTTGCTCAAGTTCGGTGGAGTAATAAATCGACCGCGCCAACGCCGGGGACTCCAGCAGCAGAATTTCATTGGCCGTCGCAATCTCGCGAATCTTCAACGCCAGGAAGTCGCTGCCCTTGGCAATCAGCATCGGCGCCCCGCTCTTGTCCGGGTCGTACTTGAGGGCCACGGCATAGTGGGTCGGGTTGGTGATGACCACGTCGGCATCCGGTACCTCCGCCATCATCCGGCGCTGGGACATCTCGCGTTGCAGCTGGCGAATCCGCTGCTTGACCTCCGGCCGCCCCTCCTGGTCCTTGTGCTCATCGCGGATTTCCTGCTTGGTCATCTTGAGCTTCTTGATGCTTTCCCAGATTTGGATCGGCACGTCGACGGCGGCGATGATGATCAGCCCGCAGGCCATCCACAAGGTGCTCCAGCCGACCACTTGCAGGCTGTGGGTGATGGCGCGGTCCAGTGGTTCGTGGGCGATTCGCAGCAGGTCGTCAATGTCCGCCGACAACACCGCCAGGGCCACGAACAGGACGATGAAGAACTTGGCCAGGGCCTTGAGCAGTTCGGTCAGGGCCTTGGCCGAGAACATGCGCTTGAGACCCGCGCCGGGGTTCATGCGGCTGAACTTGGGCGCCATGGTGCCGGTGGAAAACAGCCAGCCACCCAGGGAGATCGGGCCGATCAAGGCGGCCAGCAGCAGGGTGATCATCACCGGCTGGATCGCCAGCAAGGCAATCTGTCCCGAATGCAGGAGGTAGGTGCCCATCGAACGCTGGTCCAGCACCACGTCACGCGACAGGGAAAAATTCAGGCGCATAAGGTCCATCATGTCCTGCGCCAGGGCCCCACCGAAGACCAGCAGCGCACCGGCCCCGGCAAGCATGATCGCCAGGGTATTGAGCTCCTTGGAACGGGCAATCTCACCCTTCTCACGGGCGTCCTTTTTCTTTTTCTCCGTGGGGTCTTCTGTCTTGTCCTGACCGCTTTCGCTCTCAGCCATGCCTCAGCGCGCCTGTGCCAGTTCGCGTAAAAACTGCAAGGCCTCGGAGGCCAGCGGTTGATACTGGTTGAGAATGTCCGCCAGCCCGACCCAGAGGATGAACATCCCGAGCACCAGGGTTAGCGGGAAGCCGATGGAGAAGATGTTCAGTTGCGGCGCGGCGCGGGTCATCACGCCAAACGCGATGTTGACCACCAGCAACGCGGTGATCGCCGGCAGCACCAGCAGCAGCGCCGCGCCGAGCACCCAGCCGAGTTTGCCGGCCAGTTCCCAGTAATGGTTGACCATCAGGCCGCTGCCGACCGGCAAGGTGGTGAAGCTCTCGGTCAGTACCTCGAACACCACCAGATGGCCGTTCATGGAGAGGAACATCAGTGTCACCAGCATGGTGAAGAACTGCCCGATCACCGCCACCGACACGCCGTTGGTGGGATCGACCATCGATGCGAAGCCCATGCCCATCTGGATCGCGACGATCTGTCCCGCCACCACGAAGGCCTGGAAGAACAGTTGCAGGGAGAACCCCAGGATCGCGCCGACGAGGATCTGCTCGGCAATCAGCAGAAGACCGCTCAGGTCCAGCGCATTCACCGGCGGCATCGGCGGCAGGCCCGGCGCGATGACCACAGTGATGGCGAGGGCGAAGTACAGGCGAATGCGCTTGGGTACCAGGGCAGTGCCGAACACTGGCATCACCATCAGCAAGGCGCCGACGCGAAACAGCGGCAACATGAACGTCGCCACCCAGGTACTGATCTGGGTATCGGTCAGCTGCAGCAGCGACGACATGGCTTAGCCGATGACCTGCGGAATACTGCCGTACAGCTGCAGGATGTATTCCATGAACGTCTGCACCAGCCAAGGGCCGGCGACGATCAGCGTTACCAGCATCACCAGCAGGCGCGGCAGGAAGCTCAAGGTCTGTTCGTTGATCTGCGTCGCGGCCTGGAACATCGCCACGACCAGGCCGACCAGCAGACTCGGGATCACCAACACCGCGACCATCAGCGTGGTCAGCCACAAGGCTTCGCGGAAGATATCGACGGCGACTTCCGGCGTCATGGCGACACACCGCCGAAGCTGCTGGCCAAGGTGCCGATGATCAGCGCCCAGCCATCGACCAGCACGAACAGCATGATCTTGAACGGCAGGGAAATGATCAGCGGCGACAGCATCATCATACCCATGGCCATCAGCACACTGGCCACGACCAGGTCGATGATCAGGAACGGGATGAAGATCATGAAGCCGATCTGGAACGCGGTCTTGAGCTCCGAAGTCACGAACGCCGGCACCAGGATGGTCAGCGGCGCCTGGTCCGGCGTGGCAATGTCGGTGCGCTTGGACAGGCGCATGAACAACTCCAGGTCACTGGTGCGCGTCTGGGCCAGCATGAAGTCCTTGATCGGTACCTGGGCCTTGGCCACGGCATCCTGGGCGGTCATCTTTTCCGCCAGGTAGGGTTGCAAGGCATCCTGGTTCACCCGGTCGAACACCGGCGCCATGATGAACATCGTCAGGAACAGCGCCATGCCGGTGAGGATCTGGTTCGACGGCGTCTGCTGCAGGCCCAGGGCCTGACGCAGGATCGAGAAGACGATGATGATCCGGGTGAAGCTGGTCATCAGCATGACGAACGCCGGGATGAAACTCAGCGCGGTCATGATCAGCAGGATCTGCAGGCTGACCGAATATTCCTGGGCACCTTCGGCGTTGGTGCCCAAGGTGATGGCCGGGATCGACAATGGATCGGCGGCTAACGCCAGCGGCGCGGCCAGCATCATGGCCAGGGTCAAGATGATGCGCAGCGCGCCCATTACTTCTTATCCTTCTGATCCTTGCCCATCAACTCCATCAGGCGCTGGGCAAACTCGGGGGTAGCTTTTTCAGTGCCGCTCGGCACCTGCACCGGCTCCTTGAGCACATGCAACGCCGTGATGGTCCCCGAGCTCAGGCCGAGCAGGATCTGTTCGTTGCCGACTTGCACGAGCATCAAGCGATCACGGGGCCCCAGTGCGCGAGAACCGATCAGCTCGATCACCTGCCCCTTGCCGGCCGGCCCGGCCTGTTGCACCCGGCGCAAGAGCCAGGCGAGGAAGAAAATCAGCCCCAGCACCAGCAACAAGCCGAATACCAGTTGCGTCAACTGCCCGGCCACGCCGCTGTTGACCGCGGGCGCGGCGGCGGCATTGGCGACAGGCTCGGCGGCCAGCACAAGGCCTGGCAACGCCAGGGCCAGCCCCGAAAACAACCCCAGGAGCCTTTTCACTCAGCGCAGCTTCTTGATGCGTTCGCTTGGGCTGATCACGTCGGTCAGGCGGATGCCGAACTTCTCGTTGACCACAACCACTTCGCCATGGGCGATCAGGGTGCCGTTGACCAGCACGTCCAGCGGCTCACCAGCCAGGCGATCCAGTTCAATGACCGAGCCCTGGTTGAGCTGCAACAGGTTGCGGATGTTGATGTCGGTGCTGCCGACCTCCATGGAGATCGACACCGGGATATCGAGAATCACGTCCAGGTTCGGGCCTTCGAGGCTCACCGGGTCGTTGTTTTTCGGCACGCTGCCGAACTCTTCCATGGGCAGGCGGTTGGACGAAGAACGGCCAGCATCGGCGGCCAGCAATGCGTCGATATCGGCCTGCCCGGCGTCGCCGGTTTCTTCCAGGGCAGCAGCCCACTCATCAGCTAGCGCCTGATCGTCCAGGGTATTCATATTGTCAGCCATCATTTGTCCTCGGCGAACGACTCTTCAATTAGAAGAGTTGATTAATAGGGGTAATTGCGCCGCCTCAACGGCGCTCGATCGGCTCGATCACTTGCAGTGCAAGGTTGCCCTTGTGCGAACCCATCTTGACCTTGAAGGCCGGCACGCCGTTGGCGCGCATGACCAGCTCTTCCTGCATGTCCACGGGAATCACGTCCCCTGGCTGCATGTGCAGGATGTCGCGCAGCTTCAACTGGCGACGGGCAACGGTGGCGTTGATCGGTACATCGACGTCCATCACGTCCTGGCGCAAGGCATTGACCCAGCGCTCGTCCTGGTCGTCCAGGTCGGACTGGAAGCCGGCATCGAGCATTTCGCGCACCGGTTCGATCATCGAGTAAGGCATGGTCACGTGCAGGTCGCCGCCACCGCCATCGAGTTCGATGTGGAAGGTCGACACTACAATGGCTTCGCTCGGGCCGACGATGTTGGCCATGGCCGGGTTCACTTCCGAGTTGATGTACTCGAAGTTCACCTCCATGATCGCCTGCCAGGCTTCCTTCAAATCGACGAAGGCCTGCTCCAGGACCATGCGCACCACGCGCAACTCGGTCGGGGTGAACTCACGGCCTTCGATCTTGGCGTGGCGACCGTCGCCGCCGAAGAAGTTGTCCACCAGCTTGAACACCAGCTTGGCGTCGAGGATGAACAGCGCCGTGCCGCGCAGCGGCTTGATCTTGACCAGGTTGAGGCTGGTCGGCACGTACAGCGAGTGTACGTATTCGCCGAACTTCATCACCTGCACACCACCGACCGCCACGTCTGCCGAGCGGCGCAGCATGTTGAACATGCTGATGCGCGTGTAGCGGGCAAAACGCTCGTTGATCATTTCCAGCGTCGGCATGCGTCCACGGACGATGCGATCCTGGCTGGTCAGGTCGTAGCTCTTGACGGTGCCGGGTTCGGCAGCGATATCGGTCTGTACCAGACCATCGTCGACGCCATGCAACAGCGCGTCGATCTCATCCTGGGACAGCAGGTCCTGCACGGCCATGTCGTGTTCCTACTGCAGTACGAAATTAGTGAAAAGCAACTGTTCGATCACCACTTTGCCGAGCTCTTTCTGCGCCACTTCCTGGACGCTGGCGGTGGCCTTCTGGCGCAACATTTCCTGGCCGACCGGCGAGGCGAGGGTCGCGAAATCCTGACCGGAGAACAGCATCACCAGATTGTTGCGGATCACCGGCATGTGCACCTTGAGCGCGTCCAGATCCGCCTGGTTGCGCGCAAGCATGGTAATGCTCACTTGCATGTAGCGCTGGCGCCCGTTCTGGTTGTAGTTGGCCACGAACGCCGGGGCCATCGGCTCGAAAACGGCAGGCTGCTTGCCCACGGGGGTGGTTTCGGCCACGACGGCAGGCTTGCTCTGGGCACTGTGCATGAAGTACCAGGTCGCCCCCACGGACAAGCCGATCGCCAGCAACAGCGCCACCACGATCAAGATGATCAGCTTGAGTTTGCCTTTGGTTGCGGGGTCTTTTATTGCTGCGTCGCTCTTCGCCATGCCAATAATCCGTCACTATTCGGTTTTTACAGTCGCGCGACTAGGCAAGAGCAAGTGTTATGCCAGAAGCAAAAGATCGCAGCCTGCGGCAGCTCCTACATTGGACTGCGTACATCCTGTAGGAGCTGCCGAAGGCTGCGATCTTTTAGGGGGCGCCGCGAATTATCAGGCGTAATAATCGACTGCGCTGGAGCCAATCACGCTAGTCGGGCTGGCCGCAACTTGGGTAACGCTGGCCGAAAGCTCGTCATCCATCGAATCAAGGCGACCGCCGCCGGCACTGGCGCGTCCACTCTGCGCCTGCTGTTGCTGCGCCTGGTCCTGGGATCCCCGGGACTGGTCCGAGACGTTGACGTCAACCTGGCCCATGCCCTGCTGGGTGAACATATCGCGCAAACGCTGCATCTGCCCGTCCAGCGCTTCACGCACGCCCGGATGCGCGCTCATGAACGTCACCTGGGTCTGCTGATCGGGCACCATGTTCACCCGAATGTCGAGACGGCCGAGTTCGGCCGGCTGCAACTGGATGTCGGCAGCCTTGAGATTCGCGCTGGACAGGTACATGACCCGATTCACCACTTCTTCGGTCCAGCCGCTCTGATGCATCGCGATGGGCTGGTTGACCGGCAGGGCGTTGGCGGTTTTTGGCGTCGCTGCCTGGGTCAGTGCCGCCAGGCGGTTGGCGAAATCGTCGACCCGGGTATCGCTGCTGGCAGACTTGAGGTCCTTGAGCCCATCATCGATCAGGCCACTGAAGGCCTGGTCGCCGCCCTGGTCGGTACTGTCCTTGTCGGTTTGCACGTCGAGCATGTTTGCCATGCCGGCGGCGAAGGTCTGCGCTGCGGTCCGTGCACCGTCGACCTCTGTCGGAGGTGCCTTGGGTTGTGCCTGGCTTGAGGCCGAGACATGGCCACTCTGCTCCATGGCCATGCGCAGGGCTGGCAGGGCGTCCAGTGGGTCGGCTTCGGGATCGAATCCTGTGTCAGTGGCGGGGACGGCTGGCGGGACGGCTGGCGGGATGACCGCCGCAACGGGCGCTTCGACGGCTGGCTGATCAGCTACAACAGGCGCCGCGACGACAAGCACCGCGGCAGGATCAACCGGCGCCGCTTCGACGCCCCCTGCCTGTTCGTCCGTCGCATCGGCGCTGTCCTGCGTGTCGTCGGCTTGCGCCGGTTTGTCGGCGGGCAAGCTTTTGCCGCTATCGGCAACGACAGGCGTCTCGGCGGCAGCGTTATCCTTGACGCCGTCCTTTTTACCGAAGCTGTCGGCCTTGTGAGGCTGTGGTTTCGAAGCTTCGTCAGCAGCCGGGTTGCGGCCTTGTGCGGCGTACACCTGAGAGAAGCTCGACGCCTTGTCCCCGGGCTCGGCGGCGACCTTCGTGGAAGGGGCGGCGGTGGCCTGACTCTTGGCCTGGGCGGCGGCCTGAAGAAGAGAATTTGGGGTAAAGGGCATGTAACGGTCTCCGCTGCACTGGGATCGTAGGTACAGTTGCAAGAGTTGATTGCAAGGGGCGGGCCAGTTTCGCCTGATGGCGACGAAAAGCGTCGTGCGCCTCAGCTCTCCGCCAGGGACCGTTGCCGCTCAGCTTCGTAAAGAGGCCGAACGATCGCGAACTCAAGTTCGATTGCAGTGATCAGCTCCTGGATTTCGGAGGGCGAAAGCTTTTCAGCATTTTTCTCAAGCTCGTCACATAGCGCGACAAGCTTGACGGCACCCATATTGCTGCTGCTGCCTTTGAAGCTGTGCGCCACGCCTACCAGCTGCGCAGCTTTACCTGCCTCGCGCAACGCTTGAAGGCGCTCTTCGGAATCGGCGAGAAAGGTATCCAGCAACTGCGGATACGCGTCCTCCATGACCTCGCGCAACTCGTTCAGCGCGTCGAGGTCCAGATGTTCATCAGCCACTTGTTCGCTCCTTGATCAAGAATTTATGGATTATGCCAGAGCCTTCCAGAGAAACTCCACGCGGGCACTTCGACCATCGTCAGACCAGCTTGCATTATGACCCAACTGACGGATCAGGCTGATGCCACGTCCAGACAGACGGACAGGATCGACGGGACGTTCCAGTACCCGCCCGACATCAAATCCCTTGCCGCTGTCCTCGACGCGAATTGCCAGGCATCCACCCTCGCCTTGCGGGGTAACCTGTAAATGCACCCGGACATAACCGTCCTCAAGCTCGTCCAGGCGTGCATTGCGCTGTTGATAATAGCGGGTGAAACCCGACACATCGCGCTTAAGGCTGGAATCCAGGCCTAGCACTCCATGCTCCAGGGCGTTGGAGTACAACTCGGCCAGAACGCTGTAGAGCGCCCCGCTTTGAGCCCGCAGACCGTGTACTTCCTGCAACAATTGCAAGAGGTAGGGCAACGGATTGAAGCGCTTGAGCGTTGCAGCGCGAAACTCGAAACTGGCCGACCAGTCCAGAGGGCAGGACTGGCCACTGTCGGAATAGATCGGCAGCGGCGGGCTCGCCTGCGTGGGCGCAGGCAGGCTGACCTCGACCATGCTGACGTCGTCGCGCGCCTCACCACGAAAGTCCCGAAGCGCCTGCTCGATATCCTCGAACAAGGTGTCGGGTTGACGATTGGCGGCAAATACCTGCTGCAATCGCTGCACACCAAACAGCTGCTCATCGGCGTCGCAGGTATCAATCACCCCGTCGGACAACAGGAATATCCGATCACCCAGGGCCATCGGAAATACTTCGGTGCGATCATCGAAGGTTGGCGGGCTCAGCACCCCCAGTGGCAAATGCCGCGCGGTCAGTGGCGTTCGCTCGCCGCTGGCAACGCTGTGCAGGTAGCCGTCCGGCATGCCGCCGTTCCAGACCTCCACCGAGCGATTCTGGACACTCAGGCACAGCATCGTGGCACAACAGAACATGTCCACCGGCAGGATGCGCTTGAGCTTGGCATTCATCTCGCGCAGGGTTTCCGCCAGGCCGTAGCCCTTGGCGGTCATGCCGTAGAAGACTTCGGCCAGGGGCATGGCGCCAACGGCGGCGGGCAGGCCATGGCCGGTGAAATCGCCGAGCAGCACGTGCATGTCCCCTGCCGGGGTGAAGGCGGCCAACAGCAAGTCGCCGTTGAACAATGCGTAAGGCGACTGCAGGTAGCGGATGTTGGGCGCATTCAGGCAGCCGGAATGAGCCACCTTGTCGAACACCGCCTTGGCCACGCGCTGTTCGTTGAGCAAGTATTCATGGTGCCTGGCGATCTGGTCGCGCTGCTGCACGACAGTGGCCTGCAAGCGCCGCAAGCGGTCCATCGCCTTGATTTTGGCGGCGAGGATCACCTGGTTGTAGGGTTTTGCCAGAAAATCGTCACCCCCGACCTCCAGGCAGCGGGCCAATGCCTGGTTTTCCGACAGCGAGGTGAGGAAGATGATCGGCACCAGGGTTTCGCCCGCCAATGCCTTGATTTGCGCGGCCGCCTCGAAGCCATCCATCACCGGCATCATCGCGTCCATCAACACCAGCTGCGGCCGTTGCTGGCGAAACATTTCCACCGCTTCGGCGCCGTTGGCGGCCGTCAGCACTTGATGCCCCTGACGGCGCACGATGCTCGACAACAGCATGCGATCGGCGGCGCTGTCTTCGGCGATCAGGATCGTCAGCGATTCGAGTGCCGGTTGCACAGTGATCAACTGATGTCGAACAGCTTGTCGAAGTTGGAAATGGCGAGGATTTTCCTCACGTCGCAACTGCTGTTGACCACGCGGATATCGGAATCGTCGCCGCCAGCGTGATCTCGCAACAGCAGCAGCATGCCCAGGGCGGAACTGTCGAGGTAGGTGGCTTCCTTCAGATCGACGACGACTTCGGCGAGCGCCTTGTCTTCGTAGGATTGCCGAAATTCCTGATGCTTGGCGAAATCGAATCGTCCCTTGACCGATATCGTCAGCTTTTGCCCATCCGGGGACACTTCTGAAACGACTGACATGTCATGGCTTCCTTGTCGTTGGTAAACCTTCTTGTACAAGGTTTAGCATTGGGTAGAGGTTGGGGCAAGGCAGGATATTTCTGGAGGTCTTGAGCTCCCACAGGTTGACCGCCTTTCTCCTGTGGCAGCGAGCCTGCTCGCGAAGAACGATAACGCGTTCCATATGACTCAATACGCATCATGGCGCGGCAACCGCTGGGACAGTTCATCCAGCAGCTTTTGCTCACGCTTGTCCTCCAGCGCCCGCGCTTCGTCCTGGTAGCGCTGGACCAGTTTGCGCAAGCCTTCTACCCGGGCGAACGCCTGCTGCCAGGTGTCGCGCGCCTTGTTCAGGTTGTTCTGGTGCCAGGCCAGGCTTTGCCGCTGTTGATCGATGGCCGTGCCCAACTGCGCGAGAAAGCCCTGGTAGCCCAGCAGCCATTGGCCGGACACGCCACTGCTGCCGCGTACGATCCACTGTTCCTGATAGTCGAGCCGAAAGGCTTCGAGGTCGGCCAGCTTGCTTTCGGCCAGGCGCACTTGCCCCTGGAAGTGTCCCAGGCGCTGGACCGCGGTTTTCTCGGCCTTCTCGGCCATTTCCACCACGGGAGCCAGGCGGCCCGCCCGAGTCTGGGCCATGGCCGGTTAACCGCCCGCCGCGGGCGCGAAGATCGACGCGAGATACGCCTCGCTTTCGCCCAGGCTGATGCTGTCGTTGAGGCCCTGGCGCAGGTATTTGACCAGTTGCGGCTGCAGGGAAATCGCCAGGTCGGTCTCGCGGTCACCGCCGGCGACGTAGGCGCCGACACTGATCAGGTCGCGGCTCTGCTGGTAGCGCGACCACAACTGCTTGAAGTACTGCGCGCGAGTCATGTGCTCCGGCGAGACTACCGCCGGCATGACCCGGCTGATGGACGCCTCGATATCGATGGCCGGGTAATGGCCTTCCTCGGCCAGGCGCCGCGACAGCACGATGTGCCCGTCGAGCACGCCCCGCGCCGAGTCGGCAATCGGGTCCTGCTGGTCGTCGCCTTCGGACAGCACGGTATAGAACGCGGTGATCGAGCCACCGCCCTTCTCGGCATTGCCCGCGCGCTCTACCAGTTTCGGCAACTTGGCGAACACCGAGGGCGGATACCCCTTGGTCGCCGGTGGCTCGCCAATGGCCAGGGCAATTTCCCGCTGGGCCTGGGCAAAACGCGTCAGCGAATCCATCAGCAGCAGCACGTTCTTGCCCTTGTCGCGGAAATACTCGGCGATTCGCGTGCAATACATGGCGGCGCGCAGACGCATCAGGGGTGCATCGTCGGCGGGTGACGCCACCACCACCGAGCGCTTGAGCCCTTCTTCACCGAGGATGTGTTCGATGAACTCCTTGACCTCTCGACCACGCTCACCAATCAGGCCAACGACGATGATGTCGGCCTCGGTGAAGCGCGTCATCATGCCCAGCAGTACGGATTTACCGACGCCGGTACCGGCGAACAGGCCAAGCCGCTGACCGCGCCCGACCGTCAACATGCCATTGATGCAGCGAATGCCCACATCCAGGGGCTCGCTGATCGGCTCGCGCTTGAGCGGGTTGATGGTAGGGCCGTCCATCGGCACCCAGTCTTCGGCCTTCATTCCGCCCTTGCCATCCAGGGCGCGGCCAGCACCGTCGAGTACGCGCCCGAGCATGCTCATGCCCATCGGCAAGCGACCGCTGTCGGAGAGGGGCACTACCCGGGCACCGGGGGCAATGCCGGCTACGCTGCCCACCGGCATCAAAAACACCTTGCTGCCGGAAAAGCCCATGACTTCGGCTTCGACCTGCACGGGATGATAGCTGTCATCGTTGATGACCATGCAGCGACTGCCCATGGCCGCGCGCAAGCCCTCGGCCTCCAGGGTGAGGCCGACCATGCGCAACAGGCGGCCTTCGAGGATCGGTGCGCCGGCCAGTTCGATCGCCCCGGCGTAACTGCCCAGGCGCTTGGCGAAACTGGTGCGTTTAAGGTGCATCGGGAACCGCCACTGGTTTGCTTGCGCTGGACAGATCGATGCTCAGATCCGGCGCCGCCGGGTGCAAGGCCTGCTCGTGAAGCTGGTCGAACAGCTTGTCCATCACCTGCGTCACACGGGTTTCGACCGTGGCATCGATGCGGCTGTGTTCGGTTTCGACTCGGCAACCACCGGGCAACAGCGCCTCGTCCTCGACGATGCGCCAGGTTTCCTCATGTCGCTCGCGCAGGGCTTTGACCTGTTCGAAATCCTGCGGATTGATGTACAGCCGCACGTTGTTGACACCCAACGGCAACAGCTTGAGGGCTTCGCGCATCACGTGTTCGATCTGCGTCGAGTCCATGGCCAGTTCGCGCTGGATCACCTGCTTGGTCATGTGCCGCACCAGTTCGACCAAGGACTTTTCAATCTGCGTGTCTTGTTCGGCGATGGGCTCGAACAGATGCGCCATCAACTTTTCAAGCGCGGCAACCTTGGCCGCCAACGCCGCATCAGCTTCCTGACGAACCTTGAGCGTGGTGCTATGGAACCCTTCTTTTTCGCCCACCGCGAAACCTTCGTTGTAGGCTTCCTGGCGAATGCTCTCGAGCTCTTCGAGGGTCAGTGGCTGGACCTCTTCGAGCGGCACCTCCTCCATTTCCGGCGGCTCGGGTTCGGGCTCGGGCTCCGGCTCAGGGGCCGGCGGATCGAAGCTGGGCAGCGCCCAGGTATCGAAACCTCCGACATCCCTGGCACGGATCAGGTCAGAGGGCAGCTCGTCATTCTTGGCCATGGCGTTAGATCATTTCCTCGCCGCCCTTGCCGCCGAGCACGATTTCGCCCGCTTCGGCCATGCGACGGGCAATGGTGAGAATTTCCTTCTGCGCGGTTTCCACATCGCTGACGCGCACCGGGCCCTTGGCCTCGAGATCGTCGCGCAACAGTTCGGCCGCGCGCTTGGACATGTTCTTGAAGATCTTCTCCTTGACGCTTTCGTCCGAGCCCTTGAGGGCCAGCACCAGCACGTCGGAGGACACTTCGCGCAGCAACGCCTGGATACCGCGATCGTCGACATCGGCCAGGTTGTTGAACACGAACATGAGGTCTTCGATCTGACCGGACAGGTCCTCATCGACTTCGCGGATCGAGTCCATGAGCTGGCCTTCGATCGAGCTGTCGAGGAAGTTCATGATGTCGGCTGCGCGCTTGATGCCGCCCAGGCTGGTGCGCGAAGCATTGGAGTTGCCGGAGAACTGCTTCTCGAGAATCTGGTTGAGTTCCTTGAGGGCCGCAGGCTGCACGGTGTTGAGCGAGGAAACCCGCAGGATGATGTCCAGGCGCACCTTGTGGTCGAAGTTGCCCAGCACTTCACCGGCCTGATCCGGATCGAGGTACGCCACCACGATCGCCTGGATCTGCGGGTGCTCGTAGCGGATCACGTCGGCGACCGCGCGCGGCTCCATCCATTTCAGGCTGTCCAGGCCGCTGGTATTGCCACCCAGCAGGATGCGATCGATCAGGCCGTTGGCCTTGTCCTCGCCCAGGGCCTGGGTGAGCATTTTGCGCACGTAGTCATCGGAACCGACGCCCAGGCTGGTCTGGTCGCCGACGATGTCGACAAACTCGCTCATCACCTGCTCGACCTGCTCACGGTGCACGTTACCCATCTGCGCCATGGCCACGCCGACACGCTGGACCTCTTTGGGCCCCATGTGGCGCAACACCTGGGCAGCGTCGGTTGAGCCCAGCGACAGCAGCAGGATCGCGGCTTTGTCGACCTTGCTCAGTTTGGCGGCAATGGCTCGGTTATCACTCATCTGCGTTAATCCACTCTTTCACGACCTGGGCGACACGGCCCGGGTCTTCTGCCACCAGACTCTTGATTGCGTTCAACTGCGCGTCATAGCCTTCGCTCGGGCTCGGCAACAGGATACTGGTCGGGCCACCGAGGCTGATACGGTCGTTGGCCAGTTCGCCGTCCAGGCCGCCCATGCCGCCGAGCTCGACGTCGCTGCCGATGCCCGCCAACTGCTTGCCTTTGCCGCCACCGGTGATGTTGTTGAGCACCGGACGCAACACACCGAACACCAGCACCAGAATGAACAGGACGCCCAACAGCTGCTTGACGATGTCCCAGAACCACGGCTGGGAGTAGAACGGCACGTCCGCAATCACTTCACCGCGCTCGGTGGAGAACGGCATGTTGATCACGCTGACGCTGTCGCCACGACTGGCATCGAAGCCGACCGCGTCCTGCACCAGGCGGGTGAAACGGGCCAGCTCATCGGCGCTCCAAGGCGCACGGGCGATCTCACCGTTGGCCGGGTTGATCTTGACCTGGTCATCGACCACCACCGAGACCGACAGGCGATTCAATCGCCCCTGCTGTTGCTTGGTGTGGCTGATGGAGCGGTCGAGCTCGAAGTTCTTGGTCGATTGCTGGCGCTTGTCCGCCGGATACGGCGCGAGCATTGGCTGGCCGGTGGCCGGGTCCATGACTTGCTGGCCGTTGGCATCGAGCAATGGCTGGCCTGGCTGCACCATGCCGGCCGACGCCGTGGCGCCACCGGTGGTTTGCGGCGCCGAGGCTGGCGACGGCGGCTGGTTGCTCAGGGCACCCGGCACACCTTGCGGACCGTTACTGGCGGTGCGCTGTTCGTTCACCGACTGCTCGCTGCGCAATGCCGGCTGGTCGGGGTTGAATTGTTCGGAGGTGGACTCCACAGCGCTGAAGTCGACATCCGCCGAGACTTCGGCCTTGTAGCGGTCGTTGCCCAGCACCGGTTGCAGAATGTTGTGCACGCGCTGGGTGAGCATGCTCTCCATGCGGCGGCTGTAATCGAATTGCTTGCCGGCCATGGTCAGTTCGGAGTTTTCCGCCTGATCGGACAGCAGGTTACCTTTCTGGTCGACAACGGTGATCTGCGACTTGCTGAGTTCGGGCACGCTGGTCGCCACCAGATTGATGATGGCCACGACCTGCCCCGGCTCCAGCGAACGCCCGGAATACAGCTCGACCAACACCGACGCGCTGGGCTTGCGCTCGTCGCGCACGAACACCGAACTTTTCGGGATTGCCAGGTGCACGCGGGCACCCTTGACGTTGTTCAGGCTGGAAATGGTGCGCGCCAGTTCGCCTTCCAGGCCGCGACGATAACGGGTCGCCTCCATGAACTGACTGGTGCCCAGGCCCTGTTCCTTGTCGAGGATTTCAAAACCGATGTTGCCATCGCTGGGAGTGACACCAGCGCCCGCGAGCTTGAGACGCGCACGGGACAGGTCTTCGGCCTTGACCAGCAAGGCGCCGGAATTGGGTTCCACGGTATAGGCAATATCGGCGGCAGCCAGGGTGTCCATCACCTGCTTGGCGTCCATGCCGGCAAGGCTGCCGTACAACGGACGGTAATCCGGCTGCTGGGACCACAACACCACGGCAAAGCCAATCGCCACGCTCGCGGCCAGGCCGACCAACAGCCCCACCTGGCGCAGCATGGTCATCTCGGAGAGGTTTTCCAGGAAGGACAACCCGAACAGCGGCGGTTTGCCGTCTACGGAGTTGGCCTTGGCCGGAACATTGTCAGCGATAGCATCTGCCATGACTCAATCTCGTCCTTAAACCGGCATCTGCATGATGTCCTGATACGCCTGAACCAGCTTGTTGCGCACCTGGGTCAATGCCTGGAAAGACACGCTGGCCTTCTGCGAGGAAATCATCACGTCCGTCAGGTCGACACCGCTCTTGCCGATCTCGAAGGCGTTGGCCAACGACGTGGAAGCCTGCTGGGTGTCGTTGACCTTGTTGACGGCCTGACCGAGCATGTCGGCAAAGCTGCTGCCATTCAATTCAGGGACGGCGGCAGTCGATTTCGGCGCAGACATGGCGTCCATTTGCATGGCCCGCATATCCAGCATCAATCGATTGAATTCAATACCTTGGCTCATGCTCTACTCTCTCTGGCGGCCCGCAATTTTTTGACGCTCACTCAGCGGGTAACGAGGTGTTAGCAACAAGGGTGCCAGCTCAGCGTCTACCTCAAACAAAACCGGCAGCGCGCCCCCTCCCGTAGGAGCGAGGCTTGCCCGCGAACCAGACACCACGGTATTTCTGGTAGACCGCGTCATCGTTCTTCGCGGGCAAGCCTCGCTCCTACAGGCGAAGAACGAACGCGGTATTACAGATACACCGCAGCGCCTGGTTCGCCGGCAAGCCTGGCTCCTACGGGAGAACCGGGCGTCACGGTGGGTCAGGTGGCAAACAAATACGCTTCCACGTCCATTCCGGCATCGCGCATCTGCGCCAGCTTGTAGCGCAAGGTGCGCGGGCTGATGCCCAGGCGCTCGGCGGCCTCTTTGCGGCGGCCGCGCTCGGTGCGCAAGGTGTCGATGATCATCTGGAACTCACGGCGCCGCAGGTCGTCGCCCAACCCGCCGCCAGATTCGGCCTCGACCGCCCGCACTGTCGTCGGCGCGGGCGCCAATGCCGGCAACGGTGCGCAGGCGATCGGTCCGTTCAGGCAGAAATCCTGCGGCTCGATCACCCCGCCCTGCTGCAGGATCAACGCACGCTGCAGCGCATTGTCCAGTTCACGCACGTTGCCCGGCCACGGATAAGCGATCAGGCACGCCTGGGCCGCGGGCGACAGCCTGGCCGCGGCATGCTTCATTTTATTGACGTGCCTGGCCAACAGTCGCTCGGCCAGCGGCAGGATATCGGCGGTGCGCTCGCGCAACGGCCGCCAGGCCAGCGGGAACACCGACAGGCGATAGTACAGGTCTTCACGAAAACGCCCCGCCGCCACCTCACCCGCCAAGTCCCGGTTGGTGGTCGCGACCACGCGGATATCCAGGGCTATCGGCTTGCGCGCACCTACTCGCTCAACCTCGCGCTCCTGCAGCACCCGCAGCAACTTGGCCTGCAACCCCAAGGGCATTTCGGAAATTTCATCGAGCAGGATCGTCCCGCCATCGGCCTGTTCGAACTTGCCGGCCTGCGCCGCGATGGCGCCGGTGAACGAGCCCTTTTCGTGCCCGAAGAGCGTGGCCTCCAGCATGTTGTCCGGAATCGCCGCGCAGTTGATCGCAATGAACGGCTGACTGGCCCGATGAGAGTGCTGGTGAATGTAGCGCGCCAGCACTTCCTTGCCGGTGCCGGACTCACCGGAGATCAGCACCGTGGAATCACTGCGCGCCACCCGCGCGGCCAACTCCAGCAACTGTGCACTGGCCGGCTCGAACGCCACGGGCCCTTCGCCATCGGTGGCGCCGACCCTACCCTGGGCGTGCCGTGCGACCAGGTCGAGCAGCGCCTTGGGCTCGAACGGCTTGACCAGGTAATCCGCCGCCCCTTGGCGCATCGCATCCACCGCGCGCTCGACGGCACCGTGCGCCGTCATCAGCAGCACCGGCAGTTGCGGCTGTCGCGCCCGCAGCAAAGCGAGCAACTGATGACCATCCATGCCCGGCATGTTGACGTCGCTGACCACCAGATTAAACGCTTCGGCCGCCGCAGCTTCCAGGGCTTCCTGCGCCGACGCCACGGCCTTGTAATCGTGGCCGGCGAGCAACAGCGTGTCTGCCAGCGCCTCGCGCAACGCGCGGTCGTCCTCGACCAGTAGAACCTTGATAGCCATGAGCTTCACTCCACTCCCTGGGCGCTGTCAAAAAGCGGTAGCAGTACCTGCGCACAGGTGCCGCGACCGATCCGCGAGCGCAAGCGCAACTCGCCCTGGTGCGCCCTCGCGACCGCCTTGACCACGGTCAGGCCGAGACCGGTGCCGGTGGCCTTGGTGGTAAAAAACGGCTCCCCCAGACGCGCCAGCACCGCTTCGTCGATACCGCTGCCGCTATCGCTGACGCACAAGCGCAGGTAATTGCCACGGGTGTAGAGGTGCACCTTCAAGCGCACATCAGAGGCACTGGCCTGAATGGCGTTTTCGATCAGATTGAGGACCGCGCCCACCAGGGTGTCGCGATTGCACAGCAGTTCGCCGGCATGGGCGTCGCATTGCCAGCGAATCGGCAAGTCCTGCACATGCGCCAGTGCCGCCGCCTGCAGCGCCTGCATCAGCTGCGCCGGCGTCACGCGGTCGGTCAATGGCAGCTCGCCGCGTGCGAACACCAGCATGTCGCGCACCTGATGTTCCAGCTCATGCAAGCGCTCCTTGAGCCGCCCGGCAAAGCGTTGCTGGGTGGCCACCGGCAGCGTCTGCTCGGTCAAGTGACTGGCGTAGAGCAAGGCCGCGGACAACGGCGTGCGAATCTGATGCGCCAGTGACGCCACCATGCGCCCCAGGGAAGACAGGCGTTCGTGGCGCGCCAGTTGATCTTGCAGATGACGGGTCTCGGTCAGGTCGTTGAGCAGCACCAGTTGCCCAGGTTCGGCATCCAGTGAACGCGTGGCAATCGACAGGCGCCGACCATCCTTGAGGGAGACTTCATGACCGTCGTCTTCACGGGGCGCAAAGCAACGGGCAATGACCTGTCGCCACAGTTCACCTTCGAGGGGCAGGCCGAGCAGTTCATACGCCGCCGGATTGGCTTCGCGCACGATGCCCTGGGCGTCGATGACGATGATGCCACCAGGCAAAAGGTCGAGCAGATGTTGCAGGCGATTGGCCAGGCGCTCTTTCTCCGCCAGCTCCTGCATGCGCTGGGCGCTGACCACCGCCAACTCCCCCTTGAGCTCGGTCACCCGGGCTTCGAGCATGCTGTAGGAGTTGGTCAATTGGCTCGACATCTGGTTGAACAGGGCAAACGCCTGCTCAAGGCCAAGCCGGCTCGCCTGCTCTACCGACGACGATTGCCCCAGGGCATCCCCCAAGGTATCGGGAGCAGGAGACATCTGGGCGGATGGGGGCATGGGGTGCTCTCTCGCTTGGCTGACCGTCAGTGAAACGGAACGTTGCGAGGGCTATAGCAATACCCGTGCCTAAAAAAAACTGCTTGAAAATGAACGACTTGAAAAACAGGCGTCAATCATCCGCCTGTTCATCACCGTCACGACGACTCATGCCGTACTTGCGCATTTTTTCCACCAGCGTGGTCCGACGGATACGCAGGCGTTCAGCGGCGCGCGCAACAATGCCATTGGCATCATCAAGCGCTTGCTGGATCAGGCCTTGCTCCAGGCCACCGAGATAATCCTTCAGGTCCAGGCCTTCAGGTGGCAGCATCGCATGGGTGGTGAAGTCCGGCGTATGGCCGTTGATTGCCACCCGCTCTTCGAGATCGTTGCGCAGAGTGTCGACCAGTTGCTCGTCTTCATCGTCGACGTAACGGAATTTCTTCGGCAACTCGACCACGCCGATCACCCCGTACGGATGCATGATCGCCATGCGCTCCACCAGGTTAGCCAGTTCGCGGACGTTGCCCGGCCAGCCGTGACGGCACAGCGACATGATGGCCGCGGAGTTGAAGCGGATCGAACCGCGCTTCTCGTGCTCCATGCGCGAGATCAATTCGTTCATCAGCAACGGAATGTCTTCTACGCGCTCGCGCAGCGGCGCCATCTCGATCGGGAACACGTTCAGGCGGTAGTACAGGTCTTCGCGGAAGGTGCCGATCTCGATCATGCTTTCGAGATTCTTGTGGGTCGCCGCAATGATGCGCACATCGACGCTCTGGGTCTTGTTGCTGCCCACGCGCTCGAACGTACGCTCCTGCAACACGCGCAGCAGCTTGACCTGCATCGGCAGTGGCATGTCGCCAATTTCGTCAAGGAACAGCGTGCCGCCATTGGCCAGCTCGAAACGCCCGGCACGGCTGGTGATCGCCCCGGTGAACGCGCCCTTCTCATGACCGAACAATTCACTTTCCAGCAGCTCGGCCGGAATCGCCCCGCAATTGACCGGCACGAACGGTGCCTCGCGGCGCTTGGAGTGGTAATGCAGGTTGCGCGCGACCACTTCCTTGCCGGTCCCGGACTCACCGAGGATCAGCACACTGGCATCGGTGTCGGCCACTTGCTGCATCATCTGGCGCACGTGCTGGATCGCCCGGCTGGTGCCGACGAGGCTGCGGAACAGATTGGGTTCGCGATGCCGACCGCGCTCGCGGGCCTGGTCGTACATCTCGCGATAGACCTGGGCACGGTGCAGCGAATCGAGCAACTTGCTGTAGCTAGGTGGCATTTCGAGGGTCGACAGCACGCGGCGACGCTGGTCATCCGGCAGGTCGATGGAAGAATTATCGCCCATCAGCAAAATCGGAAGGAACTCATCCCATGTCGACAGTGTCTTTAACAAGCCCTGAAGCGAACCCGGAGCATTGACCGTCCCGATAAGGACACAGATCACTTCACGACTAGAAGATAAAGAGACGACAGCCTGCTGCCAGTCGTGGCTACCGCAGGGTAAATTTTCTTCGCCGAGAAAATTTAAAATCACCGCCAAGTCGCGGCGGCGAACGCTATCGTCATCGATTAGCAGAATTTTGGTTTCACGCCACATGCAATCGTAACTTCCCTAGTCGACCCGGTGCCCGAAATGAGTGGGCAAGCTAGACGCTTGCAGACCGTTAATGCCTGTAGACGCCCGAAATCTGGAAACAGCCACTAGTAAAGTCAAAAAACCGTTCACAGTCAAATTTATGGCGCAATAAGCACGGATTAAGCAGAAAATAATTAACCAAACAGATGGTAAACCTTTGCGGCACTCTTCGCTTGGTTGATCTGCGACATCTCATCGACTATCGCCTGACGCTCGCCCATCGTCACCGTCAATAAATCTTTGTACACCGCGAGCAAGCTCTCAAGGTGGGTGCGCAGCGCTTCTTCGTCGACGGGCGCTTCACTGAGCACCTCGTCCACGCATTCGCGGCAAGCCGAATCCAGCTCGCCGATCGCATCCCAGTTACGCGCGGCCAGCGCATCGATCAGCGCTTCGCGGGTTTGTTCGATCCGTTGCAGTGCTTGGCTCATGGGGCCTTCCTCAAACTAGCCAGCTTGTTGATCGGCAATCGCATCCCAACCACTTTTGACGGTTACCAACAACCCCATCACTTCGTCGATTATCTGGGGGTCATTCTTCAGATTGGCGTTGGTCAACCGCTGAATCATGTAGCCGTAGAGGCTATCGAGTTGTTGCAGGGATTCATCTTCCTTGGCCCTTTCGGCATCGATACCTTCGCGCAACCCACCGATGATATCGACGGCCTTGCCGATCATCAGGCCCTTATGCGCAATATCGCCACGTTCCAGAGCACCCTTGGCCTGGGCCATACGATCGAGACCGCCTTCCATCAGCATTTGCACCAGGCGATGGGGGCTCGCCTCGGAAATCTGCGCATGGGAGTTGACCTTCTGATACTGGCGAAGGGCTTTCATCGGGTTCATGGTTCTACCTCGTTCAACGCTTAAACAGTAATTGGAATCGACGCTTAGCTGTTATGTCGACGCCGTCACAGAAAACTTTAGACTTCCAGCGCCTAATCACGACCACCCCGAACGTTAATCATCCTTGCGGTTGTTCATGGCGTTGAGGGTAGTCATGACGCTGGAACCGGTGGCGTTGAGCTTGGCAACCAGGGTGTCCATGGCATTGTATTTGGCAGAAAGCGAGGTGGTGAGCGATTCGATACGCCGATCGAGCGCTTCCTGCTGCTCGGTCAAGTCGGTCAATTTGTCGTTCAGACTGGTGGTTCGCGAAGCCAGGATACCTGCCGTCCCCGCATAGGCATCAGTGGCCTTGGTCATACGCTTGATCAAGCCATCATCGCCCGTGAAGACCTTGGCGATATCTCCCGCGTTTTTCGCAACCGCCTTGTCCCACTTGGCGCTGTCCAGTTCGAGCAGGCCGGTGGTTTGTACAGTATTGATGCCCATTTGCGAGAGCATGGTCATACTGCCGGAGCCGGTACTTTTCACCAGCTCGTTACGTACCGACGTGATCAGTGAACGCATGGAGGCATCCCCTGTCAGCGCAGCCCCTTTGGTAGTATCACCTACCGCGCTCACCTTGGTTTGGCTGGTGATGGCCGTCATCAGGGCGTTATACGCAGTGACAAACGACTGCACCGAGGTCTTCAGGGTATCGGTATTGGCGCCCACCGTGATCGTCGACTTACCCGCGGTAAGCAATTCGAAATTGACGCCACTGATCGCCGATGTAACGGTATTACTGGTCGACTCCAGTGCAATGTCATCGATGGTGTATTTAGCGTTTTGCGCAGCAGGACCCGCCTTGGCATTCACCGCCAGTGCGGAATCTCCACCCAAGGTAATGTCGGTACCGGCACCAGTGGTCGAAGAACTGATCACCATCCGCGCGCCATTGGCATCGGTGATGATGTTGGCGCTCAAGCCCTTGGAGTTGAGCTGGGTATTGATGGCGTCTCGCGCCTGCTGCATGGTCGCCCCGGCAACAATGGTGACGTTGTAATCAGTGCCCGACTGAGAAATCTTCAGCGTTTGTGATGTAGAACTGCTGTTGACGGTCGCTGACGCACCACCCACGAAGACATCTGATGACACCTTGGAGGACGTTGCCAGTTGCGTTACTTCCAGCGCATATTTACCGGCAGAGGCCGTGGAGTTGACAGTAGTCTTGACGACCTTGTCATCGGAGGATGTACCCGACAACCCGGTGAAGGCTGATGCCGTGTTCAACTTGGCAATGGCGGAACGGTAGGTATCCAGCGCGTTCTTGATGCTGCCGACGGCGGAAATCTGGGTGGTCGTGGTCGCCTGCTGCGCAGTGATCTGCGTTTGCTTCGGGGCCTTTTCCGCAGCAACCAAAGCTTTGACAATCGACTGCGTATCGACCCCCGAGCCAATACCACTTATCGTTGAACTCGCCATCGCTTTTCTCCTTTTCTAGGCGTTGCCGCTTTTTTGACGAACCAGACGTCAAGCGCCAACTGCAACAAAACCCGTGCCAGTTTCAAGCCTTGCCATCAAACAGCAGGCTGCTCGCATCACTCAAACTCTGCGCCAGCTTCAATGCGGCTTCCGATGGAAGCTGCCGTATCAGTTCGCCACTGTCGGTGGCAATGACCTTGACCACGACCAGACCAGTCGAATCATCGATCGAAAAATTCAGTTGACGCCGCGTGGACTGTACAAAGTCCTGGATGTTTTTTACCGCATTTTCCAGCTCGGGCCGCTGAGGTTCCTTGTCCTTCTCGACGCTCAGGGCAGGCGCAGCCTCCTGGGTCTTGCCAGCAGGGTTTCCTTGTGCAGCCACCGCAGGGTAAGACAGGCTCAGCTTTACACTCATGTCCATGGTGATGACCTCACAATCAAAAAAACGGAAGAGCACGTTGCCGTGCCCTTCCGTCATTCACCTGGCGCCGGAATTAACCCAACAGCTTCAGTACCGAGGACGACAGTTGGTTGGCCTGGGACAGGATCGCGGTGGATGCCTGCTGCAGGGTTTGTTGCTTGCTCAGCTCAGCGGTTTCAGCCGCGAAGTCAGCGTCCTGCACACGGCTACGGGCCGCGGTGGAGTTTTCCGAGATCGATTGCAGGTTGGCTACGGTGCTGTCGAAACGGTTTTGCACGGCACCCAGTTGCGAACGCTGGGAGTCCAGTTCCTGCATGGCACCGTCCAGTACCTGGATGGCTTGTTGAGCGCTGGCGCCATCCAGAATATTCAGGTTGGCAACGGTGCTTTCCATCTCCACAGCGGAAGTGGTGCCAGCGCTCAGACCCAATGCAGTCAGGCCGCTACCGCTGCTGCCATCGGCAATGGTGATGTCCTGGTCAGCGAACAAGGACAGGCTGCTGGTGCCGTTAGTGGTCACTTTGCTGGCAGTCACGCCGGTGCTGGCGGCGTTGATGCTGGCAGCGATGCTGTCCATGTCGTCGCCTTTCTTGAACTTGACCTCAACACCGTTCAGGGTCACCGAAGTGTCAGCCTGCAGGCCAGCCTTGGTGGTACCGGCATTCAGACCCAGTGCAGACAGTGCGCCAGGGCCGGTCAAGCCAGCCCCATTGTCCAACTTGATGTCTTTGCTGTTGGCCGAAGTCAGTACCAGACGACCGTTGTCGTTCTTGGCTGTAACGCCGGTCAGAGCAGTACCCGAGCCAACAGCGCCCGCACCATTGTTGTTGATGTTGTCGACAACAGCGTCCAGGTCATCGCCTGCAGCGAAGTTGAAAGTAGTGCCGTTGATATCGATCTCGGCAGCTGCAGCTAGGCCAGTGGTCTGAGGTGCGATTGCTACAGGACCTGCCGCCAGACCCAGACCGGTGAGCGTACCGGGAGTACCGCTAATCTGGAAACCAGCAGCAGAGTTCAGTTTCAGCTGACCGGTAGCGCTGTCAACCGATGCGCTAACGCCAGTGGTACCGGATTGGGCGTTAACCTTGGTGATGACGGAAGACAGGGTGTCAGTAGTTGTAAGGGCAATGCTTGTCGAACCCAGGATCAGGTTACCAGCGGTAGCCAGTGTGCCATCGCGCAGGTTCGCGGTACCGGTTTTGGACAGCTGAGCACCGCCAGCCTCTGCAAGACCCAGTTTGGCGCTCAAGACGTCGTCGGTAGTGGCGTCAATCGTGAAGGCCTGAGTACCATCCAGCTTCAGCGCACCAGTGGTGCTGTCGATGCTGGCGGTAACACCAGTGTTGGCAGTTTGCAGGTTGATGTTGGTGACAACATCGGACAGCTTGTCACCGGCAGCTGCGGCGATTGTGGTGGTGGTGGTACCTACGTTGAGTACCAGGTTACCTGCGCCGGCACCGATGGTTGGCGCATCGAATACGCCTGCCGCTGCTGTACCCACTGTAGTTGCTGAAGTGCTGCCTGCGTTGTTGGTACCGAACTTGCCAGCAGCACCAGTTACGCCAGCCTGCAGAGTGGCAACCCCACCAGCCACGCTGGCTTCGTTATAGCTGCCCTTCATGGCAGTCGAGCTAACATCTTTCATGCCAAACGAAATGCTTTCGTTGGAGTTCGCGCCCACCTGGAAGGTGCTGCCGGAGAACGAGCCGTCCAGCAGGTTACGACCACCGAAGGTGGTGGTGTTGGCAATACGGGTCAGTTCGCCCGACAGCGCGGTGAATTCCTGCTGCATGGAAGTACGGTCGTCATCGCTGTTCGAGCCGTTGGCCGATTGCAGGGCCAGTTCACGCATACGCTGCATGATGTTACCTGAGGTCGCCATGGCGCCTTCAGCGGTTTGCGCGATGGAGATACCGTCGTTGGCGTTCTTGACCGCAACACCCAGGCCTTTGATCTGAGTGGTCAGACGGTTGGAGATCTGCAGGCCGGCGGCGTCGTCTTTAGCGCTGTTGATTTTCAGGCCGGAAGACAGGCGTCCCATCGTGGTGCCCAGAGCGTCGGAAGCCTTGTTCAGGTTTTTCTGAACCGATAGAGAGGTGATGTTGGTATTAACGGTTAACGACATGACGAATTCCTCGTGGGTTGGGTGCTGCGGCTTCCGGCCCTGGCAACCGCCGGGTGTGGCCTAGAGAACCTTCGTAATAGTTATCGTCGTGAAAGCAGGTTGCTTGAGGGCTTTTTTGATTTTTTTTACTAGCACCGTGCCACCCCTTGCATTTCAAGGCGTTAAATGCCGACCCAGAATGCAAAAACGCCCATGACCTCGCGGTCATGGGCGTTTTTTTTGGCGTTATTTAACTGACGCCTCAGGTGCGATGGATCAGCGCCGAGCCCCAGGACAGCCCCACACCAAAACCACTGATCGCCACGCGCTTCCAGCTGGAATCGAACATGTGCTTTTCCAGCAACAGCGGGATGCTCGAAGACACGGTGTTGCCAGTCTCGACCATGTCCTTGATGAACTTCTCCGGCTCGCTTTCAAAGCGGCGCGCCACGGCATCGACGATGGCCGCACTGCCCTGGTGGATGCAGAAGGCATCGATGTCCTGGGACGTGAGGCCGGACTGATTGAGCAGTTCGTGCAAGTGCGCCGGCACCTTGAGCAGGGCGAAGTTGAACACCTGCCGTCCGTTCATGAAGAACACGCCATCAGTCACCTTCAGGTGCGGAGCACCGGAGCCGTCGGTACCGAACTTGGCCTTGCCCAACTGCCAGATGGCGTCTTCGCCCATCCAGGTGGCGGTGGCGGCATCGCCGAACAGCATGGTGGTGTTGCGGTCTTCCGGGTCGACGATCTTCGAATACGGGTCTGCAGTGATCAACAGGCCGTTCTTCAGCCCGGCAGCTTCCATGAAGCCCTTGATTGCGTAGATACCGTAGACGTAACCGGAGCAACCCAGGGAGATGTCGAAAGCAGCAACGTTGGTCGACAGGCCGAGCTTGTCCTGGACGATCGCCGAAGTGTGCGGCAGGCCCTCCTCATCACCATTCTGGGTGACGACAATCAGCACGTCGATGGCTTGACGGTCGAGCTGGGGGTTGTTGGCGAACAACGCATTGGCCGCTTCGACACACAGGTCGGAGGTTTCCTGGGTAGCGTCCTTGCGCGGCAGGAACGCCGAACCGATTTTCCCGAGGATGAACTCTTCATCCTTCTCGAACTTCGCGCCCTGAGCATAGTTATCCAGCCCACTCGCTGGCACGTAGCTGGCAATGCTTTTTATGCCAATCATTGTGGCTTCCCAATACTAAATAGCTGGAGATCACCGCTCGCATGACCGAGAGGTACGACAATACTGGATTTCACCGAGCGAAAAAAATACGGCACAGACGCTCCAGAAACCCTGAAAACACGCCCGACAAGGGTCAAACCCCTGCCCATCCTTTTTGACACAATACAGTGAAGATGCCCTATCTGACTCACAGGTCACGCATTATGCGTGCCTTGCGCAAAACATCCAGCCACAAACAAGCGCTTAACCGCCCAACGGGAGAAGAAAAAACCAGCGATAGTTGAGCAAAACAGGCGCGAGGACGCACCCACGAGACATTGCCGGCATCATTGATGCCGGCAATCGAGAAGGAATCAAAGCTTGTTGAACAAGCTCAGCTGGGCAATTTTCACAAAGGCCAGTTGCGAGGCCTGCAACAGCGATTGCTGAAACGCCAGGTCGATAGACGCCGTTGAGACATCAGTATCACCAATAGCCGACTGGGTACTGGTGTTGGCCAGGCCCATGCTGACGTTTTCGGCGCTCTGGATATCAATGGCGTTCAAACGCGCACCTATCGTGCCGCGAACGATATCGACCTGCTCACTGGCATTGGAAAGGTTACTGATCGCCGCATTCACCGAGTCCTTCAGTTTGATCTGTGCCAGAACATTGCCATCGGCGGGCGTTTCCAACGCCTGGCGTAACTGGCTCAACGTGTCCAGGGCACTTTGCGTTTGGTGGCTGCTGGCCCCCACCACGAACTGATCGTCCGCTTGCGGGGCGCCGGTAAAATCAAGCTTCACGCCCGCGAACGTGATCGAGCCACCGGCCATTGCGCCCCCACCGATCGCCTTGCTGTCTGCGCCCATTGGCTGGGCATAGACCTGATAATTGCTGGCATCGGTGAATTTGATAACCACGCCGCTATTTGGAAAGCCGTTGACGTAGTCTGCCTGGTTAGTAACTCCGGACCCGGTGATCTGGGCCGTCGAGCCGTTGCTCGGGGTCCGTGATGCATTGAAGCTGTCAGGCTTGGTGCCCAGCGAAAAGATGTGATCCTTGACCTCTTGATCAGGGGTCATTGGCAGCGTGGTCGCGGGATCCACTGGCGCCTTGAGGCGCAACGAGATGTCGAACTCTACTCCTCGCAGGCTGATGGTCGCGCCACCCTCTTTGCTCGAGTCGAACGTGCCATTTCCAGACACCTCGCTCGTAATATCGTTACCGTCCTTGTCCGCGATGGTGTAATGAGTGCTGTCTACAAATTTCAGCTCGTAGGGCTCTCCCGCGGAAAACTTCTGGGTGTAGGCTGCATTCGACTGCACCAGGCCAGCAGACACGGAAACGGTACCGTCATTGGGCTTCGATGGATCGAGGACCGCCTGGGTGCGCCCCGAGTTCATCGCGGTTTCAAGAACGCTTTTGCCGGTATCGTTGGTGGCAACGGACAAGGTGTCCGACACCTGCAGGCTCAACTGCGTGTCGTCACCCTGATAGGAGTAGGTGCCGTCGTTGTTGCGCACATAGGGCGGTATCGAAGTTTTCGAGCCAGCAAACATGTAGTTGCCCGACGAGTCCTTGCTGTTGAGCAAACCCAGTACTTGCTGTTCAATCTCGCCTATCTCGCTGGCGATGGATTTTCGATCAGCATCATTGATACCACCATTACCCGCCTGAAGCGCCAACTCACGAGCACGCTGCAATGCAGTGTTGACGCTGTCCAACACGCTTTCCTGGTTGGTCAGTGAACTCTTGATACTGCCCATGTTGGTGCTGTACTGCCCCAGCAAGTCTTTCTGCTGTTGCAACATCAGCAACTGCGCAGCACCCACGGGATCATCACCGGCACTCTGAATACGCACGCCCGAAGTGATCTGCTCCTGAGTCTTCACAATCGAGGAGAAGTTGTTCTGGTACTTGGCCGCACTCGTCTCAAAGTACTGGGCTGTAGAAATTCGCATCGTCGAAGACTCCCTTAAATACTGTTGATCAGCGTGCTGAACGTTTCTTGTGCGACCTTGATGATCTGCGACGACGCGGTGTAATACTGCTGGAACTTGACCAGGTCAGCGGCTTCGTCGTCCAGGTTGACCTGGGACACCGACGCGACTTCGGATTTGGCCCGCGACAGAATCGCGCCACTGGCGGTGCTGTCACCCAGGGCCTGGCTGGCCTTGGCGCCCACCTGTTCGACCAGACGGCTGTAGGCGGTGGTCATGCTCATCCCGGCGTTGCCGCCCGTCACGCCTACCGTTGCCTTGGTTTGCAGAGCCAACAACTCGTTGGCATTGCGGTTGTCTTTCTTGCCGTCCGCGTTGAACGCGATTTCGTACTTGTCATTCTTCGAAGGCGAGCCACTGACCGTGGTGTTGAACGAAAACGACTGGCCGGGGATCGGAGCGCCTGAGGCATCGAGCATCGGCACATTGATGGTCAGGTCATTGCTTTGGCCGGGGACGATGGTGCCCGTGCCGATGCTCTGCCCTTTCGAGTTGAACACTTCATAGGCCTGGCTGCCGCCGGCCGCATCCTTGAACGCCAGGGTCACCGGCATCGAGTCCTTGATCCCTGCCTGCAGCACGGCCAGATCGGCACCGCCATAGATATCCAACGGCGTGGACAACACCGGCGGGGTCAATGCGCCGGTGCCGCCATTGCTCGTGCTGCCGTTGGCAACCAGCGGGCCGGCAAACGCGAGTTTGTTCGAGTCGGTCATCTGAGTCTTGATGGAACTCGCAGCGTTGCGAGTTGGTGTTACCTTGAACGAATCACCGGCGCTGAGCGCGCCGCCGTTCAGATCCAGCTTGAAGCCATCGATTTCCGCCGCCGGAGACAAGTCGAAAGAACCCATGTCCTTGCCGTCGGAACGCTTGACCGTGTACTTGTCGGCCGCGGTAAAGGTGACCGAATAATCGAAAGTGGTCAGCGCACTGGAGTGGGTGATCGTGACATCCAGATTGCCCGAGCCGGCACTGTTGTTCGACGATCCCAGGCTGCGCTGGCTGATGGCGGTAGCGCTGTTGATGTTGGAAAACATCAAAGCGCCAAACTCGCCATTGGCGTCGAGCCCTTGGCCCAATTGGCTATTGATCTTGTCCGCCATCACCAGGGCGGTGCGGCCCAGGTCGTTCTGCGCCGGCACCAGTACGTCTTCGCGATAACGCAGCAGGCCGCCAATTTTGCCGCCGCTGATAACAGAGGTGACGTCACTGGTTTTAGATGGCGAGTTGAGCTGAATATTCAGCTGGCTTTTGTCGATGCCGGAGCGGGCGGTCGATAGGGTGTTGGATGTGTTGCCCAACACCAGGGGCTGGCCGTTCCCCAGGGAAACGTTGTAACTGCCGTTCTGCTCCTGGACCGTGACACCCACCAATTCGTTGAGCGAGCGCACCGCTTCGTTCCGGGCATCGAGCAAGTTGCTCGGGCCACTGCCGGAAGAACTGTTGGCCTGGGAAATCTGTTGGTTCAACGAAGCGATCGACGCCGTCAACTGGTTGACCTGACCGGTCAAGGTCGTCAACTGACTGTTGATCCCTTCGTTCTGTTGCGTCATCTGCGACGCCAGGGCGTTGAAGCGATTACTCAGGGTTTGCGCATTGGTCAGCAGCAGTTGCCGGGCGGCCGTGTCACTCGGCGTACCGGCGGAGGTCTGGACCGACGAGAAGAAGCTGCTCAACACCGCACTGATCCCCGTGGTCTTGTCGGAGAAGAGCTTGTCGAGCGGGTTCACCTGCTCGAGGTAGGCGTTGGCGTCACTGCTCAGCGATGTAGAGGTTTGCAACTGGTTATCGAGGTAGGCGTTATAGACCCGACGCACATCGGCCAGGGTTGTCCCGTTGCCGATGAACACGCCGCCATACAGGTTCGACGCGTTACTCACCTGAGAGGTCTGCTGACGTGAATAGCCGGCCGTGTTGGCATTGGCAATGTTGTTGCCGACGGTCGCCAATGAAACCTGGCTGGCATTGAGCCCCGACATCCCGATGTTGAGCAAACTCATGGTTCAGACCCTTATGTCTATAAAGGCGTTGTGGAAACGCCCGCCGCAGCGTAGTTCTGATAACTCGTCATCTGCCTGGCTATCTGCGAAATCTTGCTGGCGTAAGCCGGGTCGGTTGCGTAACCGGCCTTTTGCAGCTCGCGCACAAACTGTTCCGGGTTATCGGCCGACTTCACGACATCTTGATAGCGATTATTGGTTTGCAGCAGCGTGACAAGGTCATGGAAGCTGTCCTTGTAGGAGTCGTAGGAACGGAACTCGGCCGTCTCCTTGACCATCTCGCCGTTCCTGAATTCGCTGGTGATCGCCCGTGCCGAATCACCCTTCCAACTGCTGCCGGCCTTGATGCCGAACAGGTTGTGGCTGCTGCTGCCATCCTGGGCCCGCATGACCGATTTGCCCCAACCGGTTTCCAGGGCGGCCTGGGCTACCAGGTAACGCGGATCGACACCAATGCGATCGGCCGCTTCCTTGGCCATCGGCAGCATGGTGTTGACGAATTCGTCGGCGCTGCTGAAGGCTTTTTTCGCTGGCGCCAAGGGGATTTGCGCGATGGCGCGCCCGTGAATCTGCAGGGACCCGCTCTGTGCTGCCTGGGCATTGGCCAGCCAGTCGCCGTTGTACAAGGGGCCGGAACCGCTGCTTGCGACGCGCTCGGGCAATGGCGCCTTGTTGACCACACCAGCGTTGGTTGGCGTGGCGGAAGGCACCAGGCCCGCGAGCAAGCGATCGGCCAGTTTCGGCGGCAGCGCCAGCCGGCGCTGATTGATCAGTGCCATGTCATTGCGGTGCTCGCCCTCACCGCTCGGTGCGCTGACCGAACGAGAAGCCCACAAAGGACGTTCGCCATTGACCCGCGACAGCGGCCCATGGAGCGCCGTCGTGCCGGCGGCCACCGGGGTTTGCGCAGCGGCTTTTGCAGCCTCCTGCTTGGCGGCGGACAGCGTTGCCGCTTCACCCGGCGCCAGCGGCTTGTTCTTCGACATCTGGCGCATCAGCACATCCGCCAGGCCGATACCGCCGCCCTCGCGGGACATCGAAACCGCCAGTTGCTGGTCGTACATTTCCTGGTACTGCTTGGCTTCGGCGGTGTTCATCGGGTTGTCCTTGCCCAACGATTCGGTGGCCGAGCGCATCGACTTGAGCATCTCGCCAAGGAACAGCGACTCGAACTCCTGCGCCACCTTGCGCATGTTGGCGTCGCTGTTCTTGTCGCCGACCTTGAGCTGGTTCAGCCGGTTCAGGTCGGAAAAAGCACCGGAATCGCTTCTGCTGACCCGACCGCTCTTGTTCATGTCCATGGTCGCCGTCCTCAGATCACGATCAGGTCGGCTTGCAAGGCGCCAGCCTGTTTCAGTGCTTCAAGAATCGCCATCAGGTCGCCCGGTGCCGCGCCGACCTGGTTCACCGCACGCACGATTTCGTCGAGGGTGGTGCCCGGGCCGAACTTGAACATCGGCTTGGCTTCCTGCTCGGCGTTGACCCGCGAGCGCGGCACGACGGCCGTCTGGCCATTGGACAGCGGACCTGGCTGGCTGACGATAGGGTCTTCGGTAATGGTCACGGTCAAGCTGCCGTGGGTGACGGCGGCCGGCGAAACCTTGACGTTCTGGCCAATCACGATGGTGCCGGTGCGCGAGTTGATGATGACCTTGGCCACCGCCTGCCCCGGATCGATCTCGAGGTTTTCCAGGATCGACAGGTAATCGACACGCTGGCTTGGGTCCAGCGGCGCGGTGACGCGCACCGATCCGCCGTCGATGGCCTGGGCCACGCCAGGGCCGAGCATGTCGTTGATCTTGTCGACGATGCGCTTAGCCGTGGTGAAGTCGGAACGGTTGAGGTTCAGGGTCAGGCTGTTGCCCTGGTTGAAACCGCTCGGCACGGCGCGCTCGACCGAGGCACCGCCGGGGATGCGACCGGCCGACGGCACGTTGACCGTGATCTTCGAGCCGTCGCGACCTTCGGCATCGAAACCGCCGACCACCAGGTTGCCCTGGGCCACCGCATAGACGTTGCCGTCGATCCCCTTGAGCGGCGTCAGCAGCAAGGTGCCGCCGCGCAGGCTCTTGGAGTTACCGATGGAGGCCACGGTGATGTCGATCTGCTGACCTGGCTTGGCGAAGGCCGGTAAGTCGGCACTGATCGAGACTGCCGCGACGTTCTTCAACTGCACGTTGCCCGAACCCGGCGGCACTTTGATGCCGAACTGCGAGAGCATGTTGTTGAAGGTCTGCAAGGTGAACGGGGTTTGCGTCGTCTGGTCGCCGGTGCCGTTAAGCCCGACCACCAGGCCGTAACCGATCAACTGGTTGGAGCGCACGCCGGAAATGCTGGCGATGTCCTTCAGGCGCTCGGCTTGAGCGTTGAAGGCCGCAGACATCAACAATGCGGCCACCATGAGACTTTTGAAATGCAAGGTGACCACCTAGAAAGGGAACAGCGGGCTGAGGAAGAAACGGTCGAACCAGCCTGGCTGACTCGCATCGGCAAACGAACCGGTGCCCGAGTAGGTGATGCGCGCATCGGCGACGCGGGTCGACGACACGGTGTTGTCGGTGGCGATGTCATCGGCGCGCACCAGGCCGGCAATCCGTACCAGTTCGTCACCGGTGTTGAGGGTCAGCCACTTCTCGCCACGCACGGCGATGATGCCGTTGGGCAAGACATCCGCCACCGTCACGGTGATCGAACCGGTCAGGCTGTTGCCCTGCCCGGCCTTGCTGTCGCCCTTGGTCGCGCGGTCACCTTCATAGCTGGCGCTCAGGCTCAGGTCGCCATCGCCGAACGGGTTGTTGGTGGTTGCGCTGCTACCGAACAGCGAGGTCAGGCCGATGCCGGTCTTGCTGTTCTTGCCAATTTGCGAGTTGGCGTTTTTACTCGCCTGGGTCTTCTCGTTCAGGGTGATGGTGATGATGTCACCGACCCGGAACGCCTTGCGGTCGCTGTACAGGTTCTGCTCGAAACCGGCCTGGTAGATCGAACCGTTGTTGGCGGCAGCCGGCAACGGCGTGCGCGGCAACACCGGGGCGTAGTAAGGGTCATTGGGCTTGGGCGACACGGGCACGCAGCCTGCGAGCGCGGTAATCCCACTCAATGCCAGAACAGAGACGAAGCGTTTCATGACCCTACCTCACGGTGCTGCAGGCGGCCGCACGGCCGCCTCATAGACTTGATTACAGATTCTGCGTTACGAACGAGAGCATCTGGTCGGCGGTGGAGATCACCTTGGAGTTCATCTCGTAGGCGCGTTGGGTGGTGATCATGTTGACCATCTCTTCAACGGTGCTGACGTTGGAAGTTTCCAGGGTGTTCTGCAGCGTGGTGCCGAAACCGGCGAGGCCCGGGGTGCCAACTTGCGGCGCGCCACTGGCGGCGGTTTCCAGGAACAGGTTGTTGCCCACCGCTTGCAAGCCGGCCGGGTTGATGAAGTCGGCGGTCTGCAGGTTGCCGATCACCTGGGAAGCCGGGTTGCCGGCGACGGTGATGGACACGGTGCCGTCCTTGCCCACGGTGAAGGTCTGGGCGTCGTTCGGAATGACGATTGCCGGCTCCAGGGCAAAGCCGCTGGCGTTGACGATCTGGCCGTTGGAGTCCAGGTGAAAAGTACCATCACGGGTGTAGGACGTGGTGCCGTCCGGCTGCAGGATCTGGAAGAAGCCGCGACCGTCGATGGCCATGTCCAGGGGTTGCTCGGTGGTTTGCAGGCTGCCGGCGTTGAAGTTTTTCTGGGTGCCGACAATGCGCACACCGGTACCCAGTTGCAGGCCCGATGGCAGTTCGCTGTCCTGGGTCGACTGGGCGCCTGGCTGACGCTTGATCTGGTACAGCAAGTCCTGGAACTCGGCGCGGTCACGCTTGAAACCCGTGGTCGACACGTTGGCCAGGTTGTTGGAAATAGTGGTCAGGTTGGTGTCCTGGGCGGACAGACCGGTTTTGGCAACCCATAGAGCCGGAAGCATTCGATTCTCCTCGTGCGCCTGTTTTACGGCGCGACGTTCTGGTAATTAGCTGATCTGCAAGACCCGAGCCATGGCCTGGTCGTCTTCTTTGGCGGTGTTCATCATCTTGATGTGCAGCTCGAACTGCTTCGACAGGGCCAGCACCTGGGTCATCTCGTCCACGGCATTGACGTTGCTCGACTCAAGGAAACCGGACACCAGCTTGACGCCAGCATCGGCTTGCGCAGGTGCACCGTCCTTGGTGTGGATCGAACCGTCCAGGCCCTTGGTCATGTTCTTGATGTCCGGGTTGACCAGCTTGATGCGATCGACTTCGGCCATGACGCGCGGGCCTTCGCCCATCGCCCGGATGCTGATGGTGCCGTCCTCGCCGACTTCGATCTGCTGCTCAGGCGGTACGGCAATCGGTCCGCCATTGCCGATCACCGGCATGCCGTTGCCAGCGCGCAGTACGCCCAAGGCGTCCACCACCAGGCTGCCGGTACGCACGTAGCTTTCGCCGCCATCGGGGTTCTGCACCGCCAGCCAGCCACTGCCTTGCACGGCGACATCGAGGTCGCGCCCGGTCTGTACCAGCGAGCCAGGGGTAAAGTCGGTAGCCGGGCGCTCGGACAAGGCAAACGCGCGCGCCGGAAAGCTGTCGCCGAACACCGGCATCGAGCGGGCCTGCTCCAGGTCTTTCTGGAAGCCGCTGGTAGAGATGTTCGCCAGGTTGTTGGCATGAGCCTTTTGCGCCAGTGCATTCTGGCTGGCACCGGTCATTGCCACATAAAGGTACTTGTCCACACGCTTTCCTCTGCCTGCCGGACGTTTGCCGCCCGATGCTGTACTGAGGTGGCATAAGCAATTTGCAGACCAAGTTGTTTTTGGTGGCGCGAAGCCCGGCAAATAAAGGACTTGAGGGTATTTAGAGGGAAATGGGGGATTGTGTCAGAGACGAAAAACCGGCGGTGTCGTGCCGGTGGGTGGCAAGGCTTGGCCTTGGGCGATGGCCACCGCCGCCTTCGCGAGCAGGCTCGCTCCCACATTGGATCTGCGGCGCACTGAAGATCCCCTGTGGGAGCGAGCCTGCTCGCGAAGAGGCGTGCGCTATCACCGCAAAAATCAGCTAGGACTCTGTCTTGCCCACCTCATAATCACGCAACTTGTTGGCAATGGTGGTATGCGAAACCCCCAGCCTTTTACCCAGTTGCCGACTGCTCGGATGCTCGGAATACAAACGCTCCAGCACCGCTTTCTCAAAGCGCCCGACAATCTCGTCCAGCCCACCCTCCAGCGAAAAGTCGCCAAGTGGCTGACGCACGCCATAATCCGGCAGACGAATATGCTCGGCCTTGACCGTCCCGCCATCGCACAGGGAGACCGCCTGGAACAGCACGTTTTCCAGTTGCCGTACGTTACCCGGCCAATGGTAATGGCTCAGCCGGTCCATGGCCGCGGGTGCGAGTTTCGGCAGCGGGCAACCGATCTGCCGGCTGGCCTGATCGAGAAAGTGCTCCACCAGCGGCGTCAGGCCGTCGAGGCATTCTCGCAGCGGGGGGATGTGCAACGACAGCACGTTCAAACGGTGATACAGGTCCTGGCGAAACTCGCCGCGGGCACAGAGTTCGGACAGGTCGACCTGGGTCGCGCAAATCACCCGCACATCGAGGTAAACCTCCTCATCGCTGCCGACGCGACGGAAGCAGCCATCCTGCAGGAAACGCAGCAGTTTCACCTGCAACCGCGGGCTCATTTCCCCGACACCATCGAGAAACAACGTACCGCCGGCCGTCAATTCCAACAGGCCGAGCTTACCCTCGGCCCGGGCGCCCTCGAAGGCACCAGGGCCATAGCCGAACAACTCGGTCTCGGCCATGGACTCCGGCAGGCCGGCGCAATTGAGCGCCATCAGCGGCGATTGCCCACGCGGGCTGGCCAGGTGGCAGGCGCGTGCCAACAGCTCTTTACCGGTACCGGTTTCGCCTTCTATCAATAGCGGTGCATCGAGTGGTGCCATGCGCCGGGCTTCGCGCACCACTGCCGCCATCACCTTCGAGCTTTGAAAGATGCTGTCGAAGCCGCGCAACTCCTGCTTGCGCACGTTATAGATGCGCTCGCCCACCCGGTCGGCACGGTGCAGGGTCAACACCGCCCCGGCCATGGCTTCGCTGTCGTCATGTTCCGATTGCAGGGGCGCGATGTCGGCCAGGAACACATCGCCCTTGACCTTGACCCGCAGCCCGTTGATCCGCGATTTGTTGGCGCGCACCAGCTCCGGCAAGTCGAAATCCTCGGCGTAACGCGACAAGGGAATCCCCGGCACTTCATCCACCCGCACGCCCAGCAACTGCGCCGCCGCGCGGTTGGCCGCGACGATCGAACCGCCCATGTCGATCGACAGCACCGGAAACTCCAGCGCGCCGAGCAACGCATTGAGCTCCATGTGCCGACGCTCACTGGGCATCAGCCCTACGCGCTTGACACCGAACACCCCGGCAATCGCTTCGAATTTCGGACGCAGCGCCTGGAACTGGATATTGATCAGGTTCGGACAGTGCAGGTAAATGGCATTGCCATGCTCGCCCCCCACTTCGCCCCGAGCGACGTTGATGCCGTACTCGACCAACAGGTTGAGAATGTCGCGCAGGATGCCGATGCGGTTCTGGCAGTGGACTTTGATACGCATATAGAGGCCTGGACAGTGGTGAAGAGGCCCCTCGCAGGATTTTTTCTGCAGGAACGCTCACTTTGTCGTCAAGATTATGTGACAGGTGAAGGGCTTTTCCTACCCGCCAATCTCAACATCTACGCGATGACGCCCAATACGTAACGAAAACTTTACGAATTGACCGTGAATTTCCCGCACAGGACGCGTTCCACCGGCTGCATCGATGCAATTGTTGGGGTATTCCTAGGTCCAAAGCAGTACATAACAAGAACGAATCCCCTAGCAGGAGAGCAGCATGAAGCAGACGCAATACGTGGCTCGTGAGCCCGATGCGCAAGGTTTTATCGACTACACCGCTGAAGAACACGCGGTGTGGAACACGCTGATCACTCGCCAACTGAAAGTGATCGAAGGGCGTGCGTGCCAGGAATACCTGGACGGTATCGAAAAACTCGGTCTGCCCCACGACCGCATTCCGCAACTGGGCGAGATCAACAAGGTCCTCGGTGAAACCACCGGCTGGCAAGTCGCCCGCGTTCCGGCGCTGATTCCCTTCCAGACCTTTTTTGAATTGCTTGCCAGCAAGCAGTTTCCAGTGGCTACCTTCATTCGAACCCGCGAAGAGCTGGATTACCTGCAAGAGCCGGACATTTTCCACGAGATTTTCGGCCACTGCCCTTTGCTGACCAACCCCTGGTTCGCTGAATTCACCCACACCTACGGCAAACTTGGGCTGCAGGCTTCCAAGGAAGAGCGCGTGTACCTGGCGCGCCTGTACTGGATGACGATCGAATTCGGTCTGCTCGACACCCCGCAAGGCCAGCGCATCTACGGTGGCGGCATCCTTTCTTCGCCCAAGGAAACCGTGTATTGCCTGTCGGATGAGCCTGAGCGCCAGGCATTCGATCCGCTGGAGTGCATGCGCACGCCTTACCGGATCGACATTCTGCAACCGCTGTATTTTGTGCTGCCGAACCTCAAGCGCCTGTTCGACCTGGCCCACGAAGACATCATGGGCATGGTCAAGCAAGCGATGCAGATGGGTCTGCACGCGCCAAAATTTCCGCCAAAACCAAAAGCCGCGTGATCCGCAGCTTTTAGCATCAAGTGAGCCTGTCCGGAACCGACGCTTTGCTTTAGCGTGGTGACATTGACGGCCGAATTCCAATAATACGATTTCAGGAACCCATCATGACCGCATTAACCCAAGCCCACTGCGAAGCCTGCCGCGCCGACGCCCCACAAGTCAGCGACGAAGAACTGCCGATCCTGATCAAGCAGATCCCCGACTGGAACATCGAAGTTCGCGACGGCATCATGCAGCTGGAAAAGGTTTTCCTGTTCAAGAACTTCAAGCACGCCCTGGCGTTCACCAACGCCGTCGGTGAAATCTCCGAGGCCGAAGGCCATCACCCTGGCCTGCTGACCGAGTGGGGCAAAGTCACCGTGACCTGGTGGAGCCATTCGATCAAGGGCCTGCACCGCAACGACTTCATCATGGCGGCGCGCACAGACGAAGTGGCCAAGGACGCCGAGGGCCGCAAGTAATGCATTTCGACGCCATCGGCCGGGTGCCCGGCGACCCGATCCTCGGCCTGATGGAGGCCTATGCGCAGGACCCAAACCCGCGCAAATTCGACCTTGGCGTGGGTGTCTATAAAGACGCCCAGGGCCTGACCTCGATTCCCCAGGCCGTGAAACTCGCTGAGGCGCGACTGGTGGATCGCCAGACCACCAAGACCTACATCGGCGGTCATGGCGACCCGGCTTTTGGCAAAGTCATCAACGAGTTGGTGCTCGGCGCCGACTCGAAGTTGATCGCCGAACAGCGCGCCGGCGCCACCCAGACTCCGGGCGGCACCGGGGCGTTGCGCTTGAGCGCGGACTTCATCGCCCAGTGCCTGCCAGGCCGTGGGGTCTGGCTGAGCAATCCGACCTGGCCGATCCACGAAACCATTTTCGCCGCGGCCAAGGTCAAGGTCAGCCATTACCCGTACGTGGGCAGCGACAACCGTCTCGACGTCGATGCGATGCTTGCCGTGCTCAATGAAGCCCCCAAGGGCGACGTGGTGCTGTTGCACGCCTGCTGCCACAACCCGACCGGCTTCGATCTGTCCCATGATGACTGGCGCCGGGTGCTGGAGGTGGTGCGTCGGCGCGAGTTGCTGCCGCTGATCGACTTCGCCTACCAAGGCTTCGGCGACGGCCTGGAGCAGGACGCGTGGTCGACTCGACTGTTTGCCGCCGAATTGCCGGAAGTCCTGATCACCAGCTCCTGCTCAAAGAACTTCGGGCTGTACCGCGACCGCACCGGGGCGCTGATTGTCTGCGCGAAATCTGCGGACAAGCTGACCGACATCCGCAGCCAACTGGCCAACATCGCCCGCAACCTGTGGTCGACGCCGCCCGATCACGGCGCTGCCGTGGTGGCGACCATCCTCGGCGACCCGGAGCTGAAAAACCTCTGGGCCGACGAAGTGGAAACCATGCGCTTGCGCATTGCACAACTGCGCAGCGGTTTGCTCGAAGCGCTGGAGGCCTACGGTTTGCGTGAGCGCTTCGCGCACATTGGCATGCAGCGCGGAATGTTTTCCTACACCGGGCTGTCACCTGAACAAGTGAAAGACCTGCGGGATAACCACAGCGTGTACATGGTCAGCTCGGGCAGGGCGAACGTGGCGGGGATCGATGCGTCGCGTCTTGACCTGTTGGCCGAAGCCATCGCGAAAGTCTGCAAATAACTCTCCTTCACTGATCATTCCCACACTCCGCGTGGGAATGCAGCCCGGGACGCTCCGCGTCCCATCCAAAGCCGAACGCAGAGCGTCCGTGGAGGCATTCCCACGCAGAGCGTGGGAACGATCGACTGCCACGTTCTTCACTACCTGTCTAGACAATCCCATTCGTCGAAACAAATAGATATAAAAGTCTATTTGTCATTTTTACTCCTGTATCCTGCCAAGGCTTTTTTGAAAGCGCGGATCGACCAGATCTATCAACAGACTTAGCGAGGAGCGCGACCATGCACGAGATTCCTAATCTCCCCTTCCCAAGCCTGCACGTACCTGAGCAGACGACCACGCAACAAGCCGGTGCCCAACAGCCCGAGCCGAAAGAAGCCACTGACTGCCGCCAGGCTGACAGCGAAGACTGACACACCCGCCGTACAGACTGTGTGGAAAGCGCTAACATGCGCTTTCCACACCGCCTGAACAGTGAGCCCTCCATGACCGACGAATTTTCCGAAGCCCAAGCCAGCGTCCTGATCGGCACCGCCGAGAAAATGATCGAGATCTGGAATCGCCTCTCTCCCGAAAAACAAGCCGCGCTGCTCGCCCGCTTTGGCAGCGAAGAAAATGCCCTGGCCGCCCTGGTTACCACGCAATTGGTAGCGCCTGCCAAGCCCTGATCGCTCCCGCACGACAAAATAGTTTTACTTTTTCCACGACCCACGGCCGCTCGCGCCGCTATCATAAGCAGCCTATCTATCCTGCTTTCCCGTGGACCTTTACCCATGCCTGAACAACAGCGCCCCCTGGCGGTCACGCTGCAAGTCGTTTCCATCGTCCTGTTTACCTTCATCGGCTACCTCAACATCGGCATTCCCTTGGCGGTACTGCCAGGCTATGTCCATAGCGACCTGGGCTTTGGCGCCGTAATCGCCGGGCTGGTGATCAGCGTGCAGTACCTGGCCACCCTGCTCAGCCGCCCCTACGCCGGGAAAATCATCGACAACAAGGGCAGCAAACTGGCGGTCATGTATGGCCTGGCGGGCTGTGGCTTGAGCGGCGTGTTCATGCTGCTATCGGCCTGGACCCAAAGCCTGCCGATGCTCAGCCTGATCAGTTTGCTGATCGGCCGCCTGGTGCTCGGCAGCGCCGAAAGCCTGGTGGGTTCCGGCTCGATTGGCTGGGGCATCGGCCGGGTCGGCGCGGCGAACACCGCCAAGGTCATCTCATGGAACGGCATCGCCAGTTACGGCGCATTGGCGGTGGGCGCGCCCTTGGGTGTGTTGCTGGTCAAGCAGATGGGCTTGTGGAGCATGGGCGTGAGCATTGTGCTGCTGGCGGTACTTGGCCTGCTGCTGGCGTGGCCGAAAATCGCTGCGCCCATCGTTGTCGGTGAACGCTTGCCGTTCATGCACGTGCTCGGTCGGGTCTTGCCCCACGGTTGCGGCCTCGCCCTGGGCTCGATTGGCTTTGGCACCATCGCCACCTTCATCACCCTGTATTACGCCACCCAGCACTGGGACAACGCCGTGTTGTGCTTGAGCCTGTTCGGAGCGAGTTTCATCGGTGCGCGCCTGCTGTTTGGCAACCTGATCAATCGCCTTGGCGGTTTTCGCGTGGCGATTGCCTGCCTGTCGGTGGAAACCCTCGGCCTGTTACTGCTGTGGCTGGCACCCGATGCGCATTGGGCGTTGGCGGGCGCGGCATTGAGCGGTTTTGGTTTCTCGCTGGTGTTCCCGGCACTGGGTGTCGAAGCGGTCAACCTGGTGCCGGCCTCCAGTCGTGGTGCGGCGGTCGGCGCCTATTCGCTGTTCATCGACTTGTCACTGGGGATCACCGGGCCGTTGGCCGGTGCGATTGCGGCGGGATTCGGCTTTGCCTCGATCTTCCTGTTCGCCGCCATTGCCGCGCTAAGCAGTCTGATGCTCTGCATCTACCTGTATCGGCAAGCCCCAAGGCATCGACAAGCGCGAGACGCTGGCTAGAAATCCACCTTGCCGCGCCCGGCCTTGATGTTGCCGCGCTTGCTCTTGGATTCAAGCCGACGAGTTTTCGAGCCGAGGGTCGGCTTGGTCGGCCGGCGTTTCTTCTCGACCTTGGTAGCGCTCTGGATCAACTCGACCAAACGCTCCAGCGCGTCGGCGCGGTTCTGCTCCTGGGTCCGGTATTGCTGGGCCTTGATGATCAGCACGCCTTCGCTGGTGATGCGGCTGTCGCGCAGCGCCAGCAGCCGCTCCTTGTAGAACTCGGGCAAGGACGAGGCCGGAATGTCGAAGCGCAGGTGCACGGCGCTGGAAACCTTGTTGACGTTCTGCCCACCGGCCCCCTGGGCGCGAATGGCCGTCAATTCGATCTCGGCATCCGGCAGATGCACGTTGTTGGAAATCACCAGCATGGAAAAGCGTCCGTAATCAGAGGGTGCAGGATACCGCGAATAGGTGGGAGGAATACGGACCTTGTGGGAGCGAGCCTGCTCGCGAAGGGGGCGTGCCAGGCAACAGTGATGTCGACTGACAGGGCCCCTTCGCGAGCAGGCTCGCTCCCACAGGTTTTTGTGTGAATCCTGAAAAAAACAAACCCGGCACATGGCCGGGTTTGTTGTTTCTGTGCAGCGTTACTCCACGGCTGCTTGCAAGGCGCGCTGTGCATGGCGCTTGTTCTTGATGCCGTAGCAGACCCACATGAACACCAGCCACACCGGAATCGCGTACACCGACGTCTGGATCCCCGGAATCAACAACATCACGCCAAGAATGAACAACACGAACGCCAGGCAGATGTAGTTGCCGTACGGATACCAAAAGGCCTTGAACAGCGGCGTCTGTTTGGTCTTGTTCATGTGCTGGCGGAACTTGAAGTGCGAGTAGCTGATCATCGCCCAGTTGATCACCAACGTGGCCACTACCAGCGACATCAGCAACTCAAGCGCGCTGTGCGGGATCAGGTAGTTCAGCAGTACCGCGATCAGGGTCACGGCGGCCGAGGCCAGGATCGAACGCACCGGCACGCCGCGCTTGTCGATCTTCGCCAGTGCTTTCGGCGCATCGCCCTGCTCGGCCATGCCCAGCAGCATGCGGCTGTTGCAGTAGGTGCCGCTGTTGTACACCGACAAGGCCGCGGTCAGGACCACGAAGTTGAGGATGTGCGCAGCGGTGTTGCTGCCCAGCATCGAGAACACTTGCACGAACGGGCTGCCGCTGTAGGAATCACCGGAGGCGTTCAGGGTGGTCAGCAGGCTGTCCCACGGGGTCAACGACAGCAGGATCACCAACGCACCGATGTAGAAAATCAGGATGCGGTAGATCACCTGGTTGATCGCTTTGGGGATCACGGTTTTCGGCTTGTCGGCTTCGGCTGCGGTGAAACCGAGCATTTCCAGGCCGCCGAAGGAAAACATGATGAACGCCATGGCCATTACCAGGCCGGTGATCCCATTAGGGAAGAAGCCGCCGTGGGACCACAGGTTGCTGACCGCCGCTTGCGGGCCGCCGTTGCCGCTGACTAACAGGTAGCTGCCCAAGGCAATCATGCCGACGATCGCCACGACCTTGATGATCGCGAACCAGAACTCGGCCTCGCCAAAGACTTTGACGTTGGCCAGGTTGATGGCGTTGATCAGCACAAAGAAAGCGGCTGCGGAGGCCCAGGTCGGGATGTCCGGCGCCCAGTAGTGGATGTATTTGCCGACCGCCGTCAGCTCCGACATGCCGACCAGGATGTACAGGATCCAGCAGTTCCAGCCCGACAGGAAGCCGGCAAAGCCGCCCCAGTACTTGTGCGCGAAATGGCTGAAGGAGCCGGCCACCGGATCTTCGACGATCATTTCGCCCAGCTGGCGCATGATCATGAAGGCGATGAAGCCGCAGATGGCGTAGCCGAGGATCATCGACGGCCCGGCGGATTTCAGTACCCCGGCCGAGCCGAGGAACAGACCGGTACCGATGGCGCCACCGAGGGCAATCAGTTGAATGTGGCGATTTTTCAGGCCGCGTTTCAGCTCGCCTGAATGCGAGTTTTGTCCACTCATGAAAAGGGTCTCACGCAAGGTTTGATGATATTCAGTTGACGTTGCTACTCAGAAGGACGTTAAGCAGCGTCGATCAAACCCCAGCGCAGGCACCAGGAGTTCAGCGTATTTACAACGGTCATGCGTCACCTGTTTGTTTTTATCTGTGACGAAATCGAACCCGACACGCTTGTGGCGCGGCGGAGTGAACAAGGCGGATAGCCTTGAGGTTTGCGCAGATGCGCAGGAGGTCACAGGTAAAACGCGGCGCATTGTACACCTGTAACCCCCTGCTGCCAGACCCCGCTGGATCAGCGTGTCGGTAGCCGGGATTGCATGTGTCCACCCCGAAGCGATCGGGTGGCAGCAAAAAGGACGTCAGACCTTTGCAGGTCACGGGCGGGGACGGCGTAAAAACCGGCCCCCGATGAGAGCTGGAAACGGATTGCGGCGGTCATTGCGCCTCCTTTTTGTTATGCACCTGCACGACAGGCATGGCGCGCATGACACCTTGCATAGGATCGGGAAACAAGCGGGATAGAGCGGTGGAAGAAGGATCTGAGAGAATGAAGCGTAAGCATTTTCTTACGGGATCAAGAGAAAGGCGATTTCATGGGTTTTACCTGTGGATTTCGTCATGAAATCTTTACAGCATGTAATTTTGGCTTTCCACTTCGGACACCTCGGTGCTGCAACTGGCGCTTTCGCGAGCAGGCTCGCTTGTATGGTAGGACTTGAAGGGAGGAGGAGGGACAAGGCTCGATTCTGACTGTTGACGCA
>NZ_JBYTEO010000025.1:11071-94108 GCF_058791355.1 Pseudomonas sp. EB271-G4-1 | reverse complement strand
GGCTCGCTCCCACAGGGGTTTTGTGGGGCCGACCCCGCGCACTGTGGGAGCGAGCCTGCTCGCGAAGGCGTCCCTAATGACACAGCACAACTGCCCTTGGCCGCTCTGGCACGGCCTTTGCGTGCCCGCAATCCACCCAAACGCAGCACCCGAAAGTCCAATCAAAAAGGCCAGCGAGGACTTATGACAACTACCACACAGCTCAAACCCACACTCGGCACCCTGCATTTATGGGGCATTGCCGTTGGCTTGGTGATTTCCGGCGAGTACTTTGGCTGGAGTTACGGCTGGGGCACCGCCGGGACCCTGGGGTTCCTCGTCACCGCCCTGATGGTGGCAACGATGTATACCTGTTTCATCTTCAGTTTCACCGAGTTGACCACGGCGATTCCCCATGCGGGCGGGCCATTTGCCTACAGTCGGCGAGCCTTCGGTGAAAAAGGCGGATTGATCGCCGGCATCGCGACCCTGATCGAGTTTGTTTTCGCGCCCCCGGCCATCGCCATGGCCATCGGTGCCTATCTGAATGTGCAATACCCGGAACTGGACCCGAAAATCGCCGCCGTCGGCGCCTACTTCGTGTTCATGACCCTCAATATTCTCGGCGTCAGCATCGCCGCCACCTTCGAACTGGTGGTGACCGTGCTGGCCGTCGCCGAACTGCTGGTGTTCATGGGTGTGGTCGCGCCTGGGTTCAGTTTCAGCAATTTCGTGCTCAATGGCTGGTCTGGCTCCAGTGAATTCACTATCGCGTCCATTCCCGGCATTTTCGCCGCCATTCCCTTCGCCATCTGGTTCTTTCTCGCCATCGAAGGCGCCGCCATGGCCGCCGAGGAAGCCAAGGACCCGAAACGTACGATTCCCCGGGCATACGTCAGCGGCATCCTGACCCTGGTGTTCCTGGCCATCGGCACAATGGTAATGGCCGGTGGCGTCGGCGACTGGCGTCAACTGGCAAACATCAATGACCCGCTGCCCCAGGCCATGAAAGCGGTAGTCGGCAACAATTCGACCTGGATGCACATGCTGGTCTGGATCGGCCTGTTTGGCCTTGTGGCGAGTTTCCACGGGATCATTCTCGGTTACTCGCGGCAATTCTTCGCCCTGGCCCGCGCCGGTTACCTGCCACGCAGCCTGGCCAAGCTTTCGCGCTTCCAGACCCCACATCGGGCGATCCTGGCCGGTGGCGTGATCGGCATTGCAGCGATCTACAGCGATGGCCTGGTCAACCTGCAAGGCATGTCGCTGACGGCGGCGATGATCACCATGTCGGTATTTGGTGCCATCGTCATGTACATCATCAGTATGCTGAGCCTGTTCAAACTGCGTAAAACCGAGCCGAACCTCGAGCGCACCTTCCGCGCACCGGGTTATCCGATCGTACCGGGGATCGCGCTGTTCCTGGCGCTGGTGTGCCTGGTCGCGATGGCGTGGTTCAACACCTTGATCGGCCTGGTCTTCCTTGGCTTCATGGCGGCCGGCTACCTGTATTTCCAATTGACCGCGCGGCAGCGCTCCGAAGCACCGGCGGACGCTATGCTCGAAGGTATCTAGCAGCCCGGCACCGCCCTATCAAGGTGCATACCACGCCCCTGTAGGCGCTGCACTCGACAGCGCCTACAAAGGATAAGCAGTGAATTTGAGTTATTTGGAGGACACCGCCCATGGCCGTTTATGCCCATTCCGTCGGCGCCCAGACCTACCGCTTTGAAAACCTCAAGGAAGTGATGGCCAAGGCCACCCCGGCACGCTCCGGGGACTATCTGGCCGGCGTCGCCGCCCTCAATGACGGCGAGCGCGTCGCTGCGCAGATGGTGTTGGCCGACATCCCGCTGAGCCACTTCCTGCAGGAAGTCCTGATTCCCTATGAGACCGATGAAGTCACCCGACTGATCATCGACACCCACGATAAACAGGCTTTCGCAGTGGTCAGCCATCTCACTGTCGGCGGTTTTCGCGACTGGCTGCTCAGCGACGCCGCCGACGAACAGGTCCTGCGCGCCCTCGCCCCCGGCCTGACCCCGGAAATGGCGGCTGCCGTGTCGAAGATCATGCGCGTACAGGACCTGGTGCTGGTCGCGCAGAAGATCCGGGTCGTTACGCAGTTCCGCGGCACCTTGGGCCTGCGCGGTCGCCTGTCTACCCGCCTGCAACCCAACCACCCGACGGACGAACCGGCCGGCATTGCCGCGAGTATTCTGGATGGCCTGCTGCACGGAAACGGTGATGCCATGATCGGCATCAACCCGGCCACCGACAGCATCGCCTCGATCTGCGCCATGCTGGAAATGCTCGATGCGATCATCCAACGCTACGAAATCCCGACCCAGGCTTGTGTGCTGACCCATGTCACCACCTCGATCGAAGCGGTCAATCGCGGCGTCCCCCTGGACCTGGTATTCCAGTCGATCGCTGGCACCGAGGCGGCCAACGCCAGCTTCGGCATCAATCTCAATGTACTCCAGGAAGGATACGACGCCGGCTTGAGCCTCAACCGCGGTACGCTCGGCAAGAACCTGATGTATTTCGAAACCGGCCAGGGCAGCGCCCTGTCGGCCAATGCCCACCACGGCGTCGACCAACAAACTTGCGAAACCAGGGCTTACGCCGTGGCCCGCCATTTCAAGCCGTTCCTGGTGAACACCGTAGTCGGGTTCATCGGCCCCGAATACCTCTACAACGGCAAGCAGATCATCCGCGCCGGCCTCGAAGACCACTTCTGCGGCAAGCTACTGGGCGTGCCGATGGGCTGCGACATCTGTTACACCAACCATGCCGAGGCCGACCAGGATGATATGGACACCCTGTTGACCCTGCTCGGGGTCGCCGGGATCAACTTCATCATGGGCATCCCCGGTTCCGACGACATCATGCTCAACTACCAGACCACGTCGTTCCACGATGCGCTGTACGCCCGCCAGACGCTGGGGCTCAAGCCTGCGCCGGAGTTCGAGCAATGGCTGGCGAAAATGGGCATTTTCACGCAACCGGACGGCAAGGTCCTCTTCGGTAACAGCCTGCCGCCGGCCTTCCGCCAGGCCTTGGCGCAATTGGGATGAGTGTCGATATGGAAAAACCACCTTTTGATCCGCACAACCCGTGGCTGGAACTGCGACGCCTGACCCCCGCACGCATTGCCCTGGGCCGCACCGGCACCAGCCTGCCGACCCGTGCACAACTGGACTTTCAGTTTGCCCACGCCCAGGCGCGAGACGCGGTGCACTTGCCGTTTGATCATGTCGCCCTCAGCGAGCAATTGGCCGAATGCGGTCGTGACAGCCTGTTGCTGCATAGCGCTGCAACTGATCGCAACAGCTATCTGCAACGCCCCGATCTGGGGCGAAAATTGAGCGTGGAGTCGGCAAAAAAACTGCGTGAATACGCCGCAGCCAATCCTGCGGGGGTCGATCTCGCCATCGTGGTCGCCGATGGGCTGTCGGCATTGGCTGTGCATCGCCACACACTGCCGTTCCTGGCACGCTTTGCAGAGCAGAGTTCAGCCGACGGATGGTCTATGGCACCGGTGATACTGGTAGAACAGGGCCGGGTCGCGGTAGCCGACGAAATTGGCGAACTGTTGGATGCAAAAATGACCGTGATACTGATCGGCGAACGCCCTGGCCTGAGCTCTCCAGACAGCCTGGGATTATATTTCACCTACAATCCAAAGGTCGGCCTGACCGACGCCTATCGCAACTGCATCTCGAATGTACGCCTCGAAGGCCTGACTTACGGCATGGCGGCACACCGTTTGCTTTATTTGATGCGCGAGGCGTGCCGGCGACAGTTATCCGGAGTCAACCTGAAGGACGAAGCGCAGGTGCAAACGCTGGAGTCAGACGCAGGAGCGGACATTAAAGGAAATTTCCTACTGGATTCACCGCAAGCCTGAACCGCTTCCGCATTGCACTTTCTCATCCTTTTCAGGCAGGATCGATGCACGGCTGCCAGTGAGTATCCTTTGCCGCCAAAGCACGTGAAGACAGCCACTTGAAGACGAGAACTACCATGCGGATTATTCAAGCGACCCTCGAACACCTGGACCTGCTCACCCCATTGTTCGTCAAATATCGCGAGTTTTATGGCTCCCTGGCGTACCCGGACTCGTCCCGGGCGTTCCTCGAGAAACGCCTGCGGCGCAAGGAATCGGTGATCTACCTGGCACTGTCCGATGACGACAGCAACAAACTGTTGGGCTTCTGTCAGCTGTACCCCAGCTTTTCTTCGCTTTCGCTCAAGCGCGTTTGGATCCTAAACGACATCTACGTCGCCGAAGACGCCCGCCGCCAGTTGGTCGCCGACAACCTGATCCGCACCGCGAAGAAAATGGCCAAGGAAACCAACGCGGTGCGCATGCGCGTGTCCACCAGCAGCAACAACGAAGTGGCACAAAAAACCTACGAATCCATCGGATTCAAGGAAGACACCGAGTTCAAGAACTACGTATTGCCGATCAGCGACGAGTTGTAAGGAAAAAAGATCGCAGCGTTCGGCCGAAGGCTGCGATCTGGTTCTCGCAGAAATCCCCTGCTACAAACCCTACGCGCTTTTCACTTCCCAGCCCGTATAATTCCGTTCTTTCCGGCTTGTAAGAAAAACTACCTCCTGTCTGTAGTCTTACGCGAAGTCATCCGCAGGCCTGCCGAACCGGGCCGTTACCACAGGTGCCGTCCATGGATTTCAACCCGCTCGATCTCGTCCTGCATCTCGATGTCTACCTCGATTTGCTGGTCAACAACTACGGGCCATGGATCTACGCCATTCTCTTCCTGGTGATCTTCTGTGAAACCGGCCTGGTGGTCATGCCTTTCCTGCCGGGAGATTCGCTCCTGTTCATCGCTGGCGCCGTCGCGGCCGGTGGCGGGATGGACCCGGTATTGCTGGGCGGCTTGCTGATGCTCGCGGCGATCCTCGGAGACAGCACCAACTACATCATCGGACGAACGGCGGGCGAACGATTGTTCAGCAACCCGAACTCGAAGATCTTCCGGCGCGACTACCTGCAACAAACCCACGATTTCTATGACAAACACGGCGGCAAAACCGTGACCCTGGCGCGTTTCCTGCCGATCATCCGCACCTTTGCCCCCTTTGTCGCCGGCGTCGCGAAAATGCCTTACCCGCGCTTCTTCGCCTTCAGTGTGCTGGGCACGGTGCTCTGGGTCGGCGGCCTGGTCACCCTGGGTTTCTTCTTCGGCAACGTACCCTTCATCAAATCGAACCTGTCGCTGCTGGTGGTCGGCATCATCCTGCTGTCGCTGGTGCCGATGATCATTGGTGTCGTGCGCAGCCGTTTTGGCAGTTCGAACTCCAAAACCGCATCGCGCTGACAGGATGTGGTCCCTTGCCGCCTGGCGACGTCGACGCATCCTGGCCAGGCACCCGATAGCCGACGACATGTGGCAGCGGGTGCGTCATCACCTGAGTTTCCTGGATGGCATCAGCGCCGCCGAAGACCAGTGGCTGCGTGAAGCCTGCGTACTGTTTCTGCAAGACAAACACCTGACCGCCCTGCCCGGTGTCGAGCTGCATCAGGAACAACGCCTGCTGCTCGCCGCCCAGGCGCAACTGCCGTTGCTGCATCTGGGCGACCTGAACTGGTATCAGGGCTTTCACGAAATCGTCCTCTACCCCGACGACTTCCTCAGCCCCCAGCGCCATCGCGACGCCAGTGGGGTCGTGCACGAATGGGACGGCGAGCACAGCGGTGAAGCCTGGCAGCAAGGGCCGATCATCCTGGCCTGGCCCGGGGTCATGGCCAGCGGTGGCTGGGAGGGCTACAACCTGGTGATCCACGAACTGGCGCACAAGCTCGACATGCTCAATGGCGATGCCAACGGCTTGCCCCCGCTGCACGCGAATATGCGCGTCAGCGACTGGGCCAGGATCATGCAAGAGGCCTACGACGACCTCGACCGCCAACTGGAGCGCAATCCAGACGCCGAGACTGCCATTGATCCGTATGCCGCGGAAAACCCGGCCGAGTTTTTCGCCGTCACCAGCGAATACTTCTTCAGTGCCCCGGATTTGCTGCACGAGGCTTATCCACAGGTCTACGAGCAACTCAAGCTGTTCTATCGCCAGGACCCGCTGGCGAGGCTGCGACAACTTCTGGCCGAGAACCCGGTCTATCAGGCACACGACTAAGGTCTACACGACCTCTGGTACGTGGCGTCGCCGTAGGAATATGCCTATAATCGCCGCCACTTTTTGGTCAATCCGGCCAAGTGTTTCTGGTCAACTAACGGGGGCAACGCCCAATGAGCTACAGCAAGATTCCGGCTGGCAAAGACCTGCCGAACGACATCTACGTCGCGATCGAGATTCCGGCCAACCACGCGCCGATCAAATACGAAATCGACAAAGACAGCGATTGCCTGTTCGTTGACCGTTTCATGGCCACCCCTATGTTCTACCCGGCCAACTACGGTTACATCCCGAACACCCTGGCAGACGACGGTGACCCCCTCGACGTGCTGGTCGTAACCCCTTACCCGGTTGCTCCAGGTTCGGTGATCCGCGCTCGCCCAGTCGGCATCCTGAACATGACCGACGATGGCGGCGGCGATGCCAAAGTGATCGCGGTTCCACACGACAAGCTGTCCCAGCTGTACGTCGACGTGAAGGAATACACCGACCTGCCTCCACTGCTGATCCAGCAGATCGAGCACTTCTTCGCGAACTACAAAGATCTCGAAAAAGGCAAATGGGTAAAAATCGAAGGCTGGGACGGCGCAGACGCCGCCCGTGCTGCGATCACCCAGTCGGTTGCCAACTATAAAGGCTAAGAGCAGCTGCAGGCTTTGAGCCTTAGCTTCAAGAAGAACCCCGGTTGATCCGGGGTTTTTTTTGAGCGCCTGTAAAGCCGCTTTAAACAGTTTGTTGATCTCGCCACATCCCAAGGTTTTCATGTTTATTTTTTACCCAACGCGTCTCACATCCAGTCGTAAATTTCCCGCGAAATTTGAACGGGACGTTTATTCAAACCCCTGACCGGCGCCAGTAGACTCCCGGTCATGAAAAAGAACACTAGCGGCCCTCGGTTTAAAGCGCTCCTTGAAGCAGCGAACATCACGACGACAGGATTCGCCGAATTCCTGGATACGGCTCCGCAAAATGTACACAACTGGTACAGCCGCGGCGTGCCCGCCCACTGCATGGAAGAAGTCGCCAGGAAACTCTCGGTCAACAGCGACTGGCTGAAAACCGGCGAAGGCTTGAAAGACGCCAGGCACTTGCGCCTGCTCGACGACTCCGGCAACACCTTCGACGCCCAGGCGATCCGAGGTGTCTACACCGTGGTCGAACCCATCGACATCGAATTGCCGTTCTACAAGGAAGTGATCACGGCCCCCGGCTCCAACAAGACCCACGTCATCGAAGACCGCGAACAATGCCTGCGCCTGCCCCGCAGCCACCTCGACTTCCTGGAAATTAATCACACCGATGCCATCGGCGCCGCGATGATCGGCAACAGCATGGCCGAGAAAATCGATGACGGCTCCACCCTGGCGATCGATCGCGGGCTGACCCAGATTGTCGATGGCGAAATCTACGCTATCGAACATGACGGCATGCTGCGCATCAAATACCTGCACCGACTGCCGGGCAACTCCCTGCGCTTGCGCAGCCATAACCGCGCGGACTACCCCGATGAAATCTTCAGGCCCGCGCAAATCGAAGAGCAGAACATCAGGGTACTGGGCTGGGTGTTCTGGTGGTCGACACTGAACAAACGCCGGCCACCGCTTCCGTTTCTGTAGGAGCGAGCATGCTCGCGATGGACGTCAACGATTACGCGGGAAATCTGGCACCCCGCAGCGTTCTCGGGTTTTTCGCGATCATGCTCGCTCCTACAAGAGCTAGCGATCAAACACCAGACCACCCAATTCGCCCACCCAGGAACCCCATCTCACACACCAAGCTGGGAATTTCACAAAAAAATCAGTATGCTGCGCCCCACATTTGCGCATCGACCCGCCAAGCGGCCCTGATCGCACCGACAAGGCAGATGACTTTCTCGCCAAGTCCCACAGCCGGACGCAAGATCCGGGTGTACGTTTTGAAGGCTGGCGCGGTTTACCAAAAATGAACCAAGCCAGTCCCCGAGAAGCCGGCCACAAGCCGGCTTTTTAATTGTCCGAAATAATCCTATCCCATCCAAGAATCTTCCTGATAGCTTAGCTATTCCGGGGGTTTCAGGCATTCCTCTGTCCGATGGCGTTCAACGCCATTTGACCTCATCCGACGATGAAGTGGGGGGACAGGTGGGGGGACAAAAGGGGCGATAGGGAAAATCTAATGGCTAAGCTGAATCCGAAACAAGTAGAAAACCTGACCGAACCTGGCACCTATGAAGATGGTGATGGGCTTCGCTTGGTCGTCAAACCTACTGGGCGTAAATCCTGGCTGCTTCGCTTCCAACTGGCAGGCCGCCGTAGAGAGATGGGTCTGGGCTCATTCCCTGAGGTGAGCCTCAAGAAGGCCAGGCAAGACGCCAGCGCTAAACGCAGCCAACTGAGTGATGGCATTGATCCCCTGGCAGCCAGAGACATAGAGCGCGCCGCTCAACGGGAAGCCCAGCGTGCAAGTGAAGCCAAGCAAATGAAGTTCGAGACTCTCGCAACGGACTACCGTGATGCTCACGGCTCGGCGTGGTCGGATAAATGGCGAAAAGGCTGGCTGCGAAAGCTAGAGCTTTATGCGTTTGATCACATAGGCAAGCTGTCAGCCGAAGACATCGGCACTCCCGAAGTGCTTAAGGTATTGCAGCCCATCTGGGCCACCAAGACCAGAACCGCTGACGAAGTGCGTGGGCAAATAGAACAGGTCCTGGACGCGGCCAAGGCACGCAACTTGCGACAGGGTGAGAACCCTGCTCGCTGGCGCGGGCACTTAGACAATCTGTTGAGCCGCTCGGAAAAGAGGAAGACTCGGAAGCGTGAGCACTTTGAAGCATTGCGCTGGCAGGAGGTGCCGGAATTGATGACAAAGCTCAGGGCAAACTCCACCCCCCCGTCCTGGGCCGCTCAACTACTGATCATGACCAGCGCACGCGCCCACATGGTTAGGTTTGCTCGTTGGGATGAGTTTGATTTGGAAGCAGGCACTTGGTCGCTGCCAGATGAACGAATGAAAATGCGAGTAGCTTTCGTCATTCCCCTTGCCAAGGAAGTTGTAGAGCTGGTGAAGAGAGTTCCGCGAGAAAGAAGTCCCTTTCTGTTCCCTGGCCAAGGCAAGACAGGGGTAATGCACGCAAACGCTATACGAACCCTACTGCATGACATGGGTTACGAACACATCACTCGTCATGGGTTTCGGTCTTCATTTCGTGATTGGGCCGGTGAATGCACTCATTACCCACGGGAGGTCTGTGAAATGGCGCTAGCACATGACGAGCGTGATCAGACTGAAGGTGCATACTCTCGCTCGGACTTTCTGGATAAGAGGCGCTTACTTATGAATGACTGGAGCATATTTACGACCCGTCCGCCAACAACCTGAATATAAAATTTATCTAGAGGTCGCCGCCTCGAAATATAAAATAAGCGCATAAAGCAAGGCGCCTCAAGGCGGCAAAACCCACCGAGTGACACATTGCAGATGCCGTTCTAGATCATGAGCAGAGAAAACTTGAAACCTAGTGAGACAGACAAGATCGCGCAAAGCTATCAAAGCTTGGCAAATCCAATACTTCTATAAATTCATGCCGACTCAGGGCCGGCATCAAGAATCCATCTTTACATTACAGATAGTTAGGGCTCAACACGAAACACTTCAGCACAATTAGGACAAGATACATCTCGCCCCTTTAATGCATGTCTAAAATAGTGATCTCGAACCTTACCTTTTTTCTCTATACTCGTAACAATAAATTCGTAAACATCCAAATCTAATGAGATCCAATTCCTGTCCACATATTCTGAAAGCGCCTTGAAAAGCGTATTAGCGGCCTCAGCATAACTACGCCATGGATTGGCCGGGCTAGACACTAACAATTCAGCTAACATTTCATAAATGTCTTCTCTTATCTTTTTCCCAACCTTAGCCCCCAAAACCCTTCCATTGTAAGCTAAATTCACTACAGACATAAAATTCTGCATCCCATCGAATCTTCCAATCTCTAATGCAGATCTCATAGCCAGTACTGCCGAAGCTTCAGGACGCCTTTCCGCAAGCCTCAATACTGCCGCTTCATAATAAAGAACCGCATAGAAAAATCTCTCTTTCAACTCTACCGTACCACGAGCATCACCCTCCCTTAGCCAGCATTTCAAAATATCCCTCTCAGAAACAACCCCCTGCTTTTCCACAAATCGAGAAACATGTTTTCTATAAAGATTGAACGATTCCTTTGGCCAATATTTTCTAAGCGAAAACCGCAACATCGCTCGCAACCTTGACAGTGCGATATAAGCCCCTGCGCTTTCAACTTCCGCAACTGAATTGTACGCACCCATAAAGCCCCAGCCATTTCAATTAAGAATCACGACCCCTTTTTTACCTTCCTGCACAAGGCGAATCAACCCATCACAGGCAAGCTTTTCATATATATCTTCCAGCTTAACCGAATCCCTAAGCCTATTTGGACAATGACGTCTAATGTAGGTTTTATCAATTCTCCTTTCACCTTTTTTATCATAATTCGATCTAATCCAAGCGTGGAGCTCACTTGCATCGTTTTCTAGCATGGTATCAGGGCTGAATACTTTATTAAACTGACGCGAAAACCAATAACCAAGCTCAATTGACGCCCGCATCGTCGTCTCAGAAATATCCCCCGCGCGCCCCTCAAATATGTGAAATATAGCAGCCAATCTAATCATATTTTCTGCAAGCTTTGATGCATGATCTGGCGCCCACCCATAAATCCCATCTTCCGAAATTTCTTTTTCTATCTGATTTCGCGTATTGTTCCAGATCTCACTAGCACGCTCCGACAATCGAATCACTTCTCTAGTACACTTGCCAAGACGACGACCACTAACATACTCTTTCAGAAGAGCAACAGCTTTATCTCCAAACCTCTCACAGGCGTCCCATCGCTGCTCAGATCCATCTGTAATTCTAGGGGCTTGAGTGGACTTAGGCCGGCAAAATAAAAAACGAGAAGTAAGACCCGTACCTCTTGCAGCATCTCCCTTGATCTCGTTGAATGACTCAAAAACACTAGGCTGAATCATTAGGCAAAGGACAAGTCTTGCGTCGAGCACCTGATAGGACTCACTTGAAACACGCCCCACCCGCACACCATCCCCACTCCAGACTGAATTGATTTTATCGAAATTTTGAAACGCCCCTCCTTTCAGAATCCCTGACGCCTCGCTGGAGATCCATCCTGCCGACGACAGCCCCCCATTCATAGTTTGAAACAAAGCCTGGACTGTCACATCGTCATTGAGAAACAACAAGCTCAATGGTGGACTTGGCTCATTATTTTGATGCTCACAGATCAACCTAGCAACTTCTTCCGTATCTTCATCTCGTTTCACGCACCTTCTTAATTTAGATTTATATGCTTTTAAAATCTCTAGCCAAACAGCATGTAAAGATCTGTACTTAATCAACTCAAGCCCACGTTCCACAAGGATCGTTTCTTGATATTTAAATACACTTGCAGACAACGCACGAAGCGTCGGTGACTTTCCACTCCCAGAGCCGGCAATCGCCATGATAGCAAGCGACAACGGGAAAACATTACCTAGTGGCGACCTAACATCATATAGACCCTGACAAGCTAATGACATCATCGCCAACGCAGAGCAAACAGCCAGCTCTCTTGGCGATTGTATGTTTCTCTGCACCTCATCAACTGCTTCAGAAAAAACTTCGAACGGTAAATCCGGAACAGTATCCGGTGCAATATGTTTACTTGATGCCTCCTTTGGTCCCGGTGGAGTCCGATTCCATGACGGCTGCCGCGCCGGCCTCTCACCATGCATCAGCGTCCCTCCTGTTTTTTCAGTTCAATAAATGCTCTTATCTCCCGCAGATCCCATCCGACTGCGAAGCTACCGATCTTGAACGGCTTAGGAAAATCCGAATCAAACCACTTTGAACCTGGTTTGATTCGCTCATATATAGTCGACCGACTGAGCCCCAGCATGACCTGAAGCCGATTAATGCGGATTACTCGAAGTTCATCCTCAAAACTATCTATTTGCATAAGACCCTCCCTCAGACGCCTCAACGGTATCTGGTAGGTGAAATAGAAACAGCCAAACCACTAAACAGATATTATTTTTAGCGGTTGCCTTGACATGTCTGAGATTCCGAGAGTGACTACCCTCAACATTTTTCTAACCAATAGCCCTCCGCTACCTGCTAAAGCTGCTACAGCGGTAGCAACAGTAGCGGCCGTAGGGGCGTCCACCCTCCATGAAAATTCCATTCGTTATTTTTTCGGCCACACATAACTTCCCTGACTACATCATCAAGGAGGTTAACCCCATGTCATTGCAGTGCCCTCGCTGTCATTCCCCCAAAGTCGCTTCTTTCCATCACGCCATGAAAGTCGGCGCGGCCATCGGTACCGTTGGCGGTGTTGCTCGTGGCGTCAGTGCTGCACTGGCTGGTGGGCAGGCTGGTGCGCTGATTGGCGCTATCGCCGGACCAGTCGGTATCAGTCTCGGCTCGGTTTCAGGGGCCATCCTCGGTGGCCTTGCCGGCGGTGTTGGCGGCTGCGCACTCGGCGCCCAACTGGGTGAGTCGCTCGATCGCCACGTCCTGGCCCACAACCTCTGCCTGCTCTGCGGCCACCGCTTCAATCTGCCTGCTTAATCCATTACCTCACTCTCATTTATGACGTCCGGATGGTGCTGCGCGATGCGCAGCCTTTATGCCGGCGCGCACCCAAAGGAATCACCACCATGGCTCATTTCGTCGAAACTATGGCCTACGCTGGCGTAACTCCCTGGCATGGCCTGGGCAATCAGCTCACTCAGAAACAACCTATCGAAATTTGGCAACGCGAAGCTGGGATGGACTGGGCAATCCAAGAAAGCCCCGTTCACTTCAAAGCCGATACTGTCGGCCATCTCGGCAGCATCCACTCCTTCCCCGAGCAAAAGGTGCTCTACCGTTCGGACACCAAAGCACCGCTGTCGGTGGTTTCCCAGCGCTACCACACCGTCCAGCCTCGGGAAGTTTTGGAGTTCTATCGTGACCTCACCGAGGTCTCCGGTTACGAGCTGGAGACTGCGGGGGTACTCAAAGGCGGGCGCAAGTTCTGGGCACTGGCGCGCACCGGACAAGGCGCTGCCCTGAAAGGAAACGATCAGGTCAACGGCTACCTGCTGCTAGCCACGTCCTGCGACGGCACCCTGGCCACCACGGCAACACCCACCACCGTGCGCGTGGTATGCAACAACACCTTGACGATAGCCCTGGACGGTTCATCTCGTGCAATCAAGGTGCCGCACAATACCCGCTTCGATCCGAAGGCAGTGAAGAAGCAACTCGGCATAGCCGTCTCCGGCTGGGACGAGTTCATGTATCGCATGCGCCATCTCGCTGAACGCAAGGTCCAGTGGCATGAGGCTCTTGGATATTTCATGTCGGTGTTGTGTGAGGTAAATCCGAGCAATCAACTACCGGAGCAACTACCCAACGAACGCGGCCTGCGCAAGGTGCAAGAGCTGTATGAAGGCCGTGGTCGGGGCAGCCAGCTCGAATCGACACGCGGCACCGCCTGGGGCTTGCTCAATGCGGTGACGGAGTACGTCGATCATGAGCGCCGCGCACGTAGCAATGAGTACCGCATGGACTCGGCGTGGTTTGGTCAAGGTGCGCAGATCAAGCAACGCGCCCTGGATGCAGCCCTGCGTCTTGCCGCTTAACCCTTCTCGTCAATCGCCACGCCCGGTCAGCCTTGTGCTGGTCGGACGTATTTATGCCTGCAAGGTGAACACGATGAAAGCAACCTCATTGAATAGTAGTACCCCTAAGCCCCGCCCTGCTCTTCGCCTGGTCAGCACTAAAGAGCTGCCGCGTGAGGACTGGCTCGCCATACGTAAACGAGGTATCGGTAGCTCCGACGCAGGCGCGGCGGTTGGCCTCAACCCGTACAAATCGCAGTTGGAGTTATGGCTTGAAAAGACCGGTCGCGATGCCACGTTACCGAAAATAGATCCTCATGATGAAGAGAGCCCAGCCTATTGGGGCAATGTGCTGGAACCCATCGTCGCTTGGCACTACAGCAAGCGCACCAAAAACAAGGTGCGACGGATCAACGCCGTGCTGCAGCATCCGAATCCCAAATTACCCTGGATGCTCGCCAACATCGACCGCGAGGTGATCGGCGCAGACGACGTACAGATCCTCGAATGCAAAACTGCCGGCATAAATGGGGCACGCCTTTGGAAGGACGGCGTCCCCGAGTATGTGCAGCTTCAAGTGATGCACCAGCTCGCCGTCACTGGCAAGCAGGCAGCGGATGTGGCGGTACTGCTGGGCGGTCAGCACCTGGAGATCCATCGCATCGAGCGTGACGAGCAAATGATCGCTCGCCTGATCGAACTGGAGCGCAAGTTCTGGACCTACGTGGAAACCGATACCCCGCCACCGGCCGACGGTAGCGCATCGGCTGAAGCAGCTTTGCGCTGCTTGTACCCAGAAGACAACGGCCAGACCGTCGACTTCAGCAGTCGCGCCGGTTTAGCAGCGGCCTACCTGGAACTCAAGGCCGTTCGCCAGTCCATCGGCGAGAAGGAAACGCGCGAGGCCCAGCTCAAGCAGATACTGCTGCAGGCCATGGGCGAGGCCACCCGAGCGGAGTTTTCCAGCGGTTACATCAGCTGGAAGAAATCCAAGGACAGTGCCGTACTCGATGTCCAACGCCTATTGCAAGAGAAACCCTACCTACAAGTTCGCTACACCAAAACCAAGGAAGGCAGTCGTCGCTTCCTGATCAACTGACTCCGCTATTCCCCAATTCTCTCCCCTTGGCCAGTCCATTCAGTTCGCGCTGCGTGGCTGGCCTTTTTTCATTTCCAGGAGAACCATCATGTTGAAAGGCTTAGCCCTGACACCCCCTGTGCTCGGACGCATCTCCATCGGCAAAATCGTCGAGAGAAATGGCAAGCGCCTGCCGGAGAAAGATGATCAGTTCACCATTACATCCCAAGTGCAAAGTAGGGATGGCTGGCTACTACACCCACTCAACGACGAACTGCGCCAGAGCAAGGAAGACTAGCTGCGCAGTATTCCTGTGCGCCTTTTGTTCAACGAGCCTGAGCTGAATTTCCGGGCCGACTACACCCTATTCGACCGACAGTCTGGACGGCCACTGTGCGTCGGCAATGGCGAGACCTGTAAACGTGTCACGCAGGACGGTATGCAATCACTGCCCTGCCCCTCGCCGGATGGTTGTTCATTAGCCAAAGGCGGAGCCTGCAAGCCCTATGGCAGGTTGAACGTGCTGATTGGTGATGACGATCCACTGGGTAGTTTCGTGTTCCGCACTACCGGCTTCAACAGCATCCGCACCTTGGCTGCTCGCCTGCATTACTTCCAGGCCATCTCGGGCAGCCGGTTGGCCTGCCTACCGCTGGAGTTGCGTCTGCGTGGCAAGTCGACACGACAGAGCCATGGCACACCGATTTTCTCCGTCGACCTGACCGTGCGCGGCGGAATGGACATCGCGGAGATGCTGCAGTCAGCCAACGAACTTGAGACCCAACGGCAATTAGCGGGATTTGATCAGGTAGCGCTGGATGAGGCGGCACGACGAGGCTTTAGCAACGGCGCTTTTGAGGACAACGAGGAAGACAGCGGTGCTGTGATTGAAGAGTTCTTTTCGAGCCCGGATGCAACTGCCACTACGGAACGATGCAAAGCACTACGAACCAACTCCAACGCTCTGGCCGACAAGCTCGAAGCGCTCGCCACGCAAACCCATTGACCTGACACCTGCCTGACTTCAGGAAAACTTTGGAGACCCGAAATGGCCCTACTGCGATTTCTGCTTTGCCTGTTTGCGTTCATTGGCGCGCTGGCGGCAGCCGGTACGTTGGTCGTAAGCATTGTGTTGATGTTGCGCTTCCCGCCATTACTGGTCGCCGTGCTGCTGGCGTGCTGGATTCTGAATCGCCTGCTTAAGGTGTTGAGCGCATCCATCCAGAACAAACCCACCAAAAACACTGCCACGTAACGGTGGCCAGACACCGCATAGCCGTACTCACTCATCAGGAGAATGAACGATGATCAGACAGTGCTTGATCTGCGACTCGCAAGCCATACTCACCCTGGAGGCCGCAAGGGGCATCGCCCTGCTGATCGGCCTGGCCGATGGAGCATTACGGGGATCTCAGAACACGCATGAAAACGCTCAAGGTCGTCCTGGATACAACTCACTACTGAGCGGGCTGGCTGCTATCGCTCCTGCCTACCCGTCAGCACTGCGAGTCGCTGACGATGTCGGAAAGTATCAATTCTCGGGGTTCGATTGCTTATGCTTGCGTTGCGGCGCGCTATTCGACGAAAAGACAGCGGAGCCAGTGCCTCCGCCGCCGTGAAACAGCTACTCAGCCACGACCGAGACGCTCAACAAGCCCTTCCACCATGCCCATGACGAGCGTACGGTCGCTCATGTCCAGCGTCGACAGCAGATCGTAAAGCCGGCGCGACTGATCTTCCGGACGTGAACTCCCCTCAGTCAGCAAGTCGGCTGTCTCACAGCCAAAAATGCCCGCTAACTCCACCAATCGCTCAACGTTGGGCATCACGATCCCGCGCTCGATGCGCGACACCGCCTCACTGCCAATCCCAAGCCTCTCGGCCACCTGCTCCTGACTCAGCTTGCAACGGACACGCTGGCGAGCAATTGCTTGGCCCACTAGCTTCGTCAGTTGCTTCGATTCGGTTTTTGACATGCCACCCTCCAGTTCAACCTGGATAGTTGGCGATCAACCTATTGACATGAAGGACCTTTCAAATCGAGACTCACCCTAAAAGGTTGATATTCGACTTTTTCTCTAAATCACTACCGTTGCAGGGAGCTCAGAAAACCATGATCGTCGTAACCGGCCTGAATGAAGCACAGATCGAGGGGCTCGTGAAAAGCAAAGCGTCTTTTGAGATCAATGGCCTCAGGGGCAATTTCATGGCAGGTATCAAACTTGTCGAAACCAAGATTGAAAGCCAGGGGTTGAAATGTCGAGTCAAAAGCGACGTGAAAAGTGCTGTGGTACAGGGTGGCGCACTCGGTGCTGTATTCACCGTACTCACCACACCTGCAACACTGGCTGTGGCAACTCTCGGGGCCGTCGCAAGCGTGGGACATGGGCTAATCACCTACAACCCCGACTACGAAATTATCAAGGATTATGTAAATAAGCGGCTCAGGGTCATCTACAAAAAATAGCCCCGCTCAATCCCTCTATTACCAACAGCGAAGCTCGTCTGTTCCGCTGCGGGTTCGTTTGTTTCATCACCGATCGTTTAACGACCGGAACCTATTTCGCTCTCACATTGAACGACAAATTGGAGTTACCTCATGAAACGGATACTCGGCATCATGCTGCTTGCTCTGTGTGCCAACGCCAGCGCCGCAGTCGACTACACGTGGACTAGTCTCGCCTTTCCGGACGAAACCACAACCAGCGGTCTCCCCGAGGCTATCCCGTGCATTTACAAGAAAGCCAGCAATGGACAGCCCATGCTGAAATGCACGTGGTTGGAGATGACCCGCAATGTGCTCATTTTTGACGCCCAACGACGACAGGATGTGCGCTATATCAACCAGGTAAGTGGCCAGTGCCTGCGCGGAAAGTGCCGAATAAGTAATGCCATGGTGGGTGAATGGAAGCAGGATGTTTTGTTCAACCTATCGATTTGGTACCGCATCGGCACCAGCACCGACGGCAAGCCGGTGGCCTACCGTGTCGATACCTCTCGTCAAGTGTCGTATGCCGATGCCGGTTCTATCCTGTACCAGTTCTACCTGGATATTGGCGTCCCTGATAATCAACTCGCAGCCACTTTTGACAAGCGCTACGAAGGTGGCTACGCCGCCTGGCAAGCTCAAAAAGGAAATGCCCAGACAGGGGCTCAGCCACCTTCCACTTCGGCCCAGTCCGAATGGCCTGAAGTCAAGACTGCCTGGTGCAACCCACGTATGGATGACGATTGCTACATCAACAGCAAAAAAGTCCCTATTGCCAAACTGGGTAAGTACCTGCCTTCGGTGAGTGAATCCAACGTCGACCAACTGGGCGGCTACTGTGAAACCATCCTCTGCTTCGACAAAGACGACCAGGCGATGGGTTATCTGTTGCAATAAAAAATGACCTGAGCACTGCGACACAGGTTAGAACAGTCGCCTTGCTAGTCCTACATAGGGGGGCGCATGCCCCTTATTGACTTCATTTCAGTTTTTATTTTTTGGCCAAGTACATAGCCGTGTTCATGTCGCTTCGCCTGCCACTAATTTGAGCTCATTCGATATTGCCCGTTCGTTCTTTGCGTACCTGCATGGGACTTGACCCTCTTAGGATTGCCACTGAGGAGTCAATTGCATCCATGCAGACCAACCGTTTGCATTCGACGTGACCGGCTAGCGCTGTGGTGATGATCAGTAGAGAACGGCAAACAGCCCCTCGATGTGAATCGCCCCGGATGTTCTACCTTAGCCATCCTTTACGTAGGCATTTGCCACGGAGCGGCTTCATCCGCAACTGCTGATCATCCTTGACCAGATAGCTCATCGCGTAGTGGACATGGGGACGAATATTTCGATCACTACGCAAGATGATGCCAATACCGCGCCTACTTCCGTATTTTTTCTCTTTGTTGTGATTGCAGCTATCGAAGTAGCCCTGCCCCCGCGTAATCCGCCCCCACAAGTCGCCAATCTGCTTGGCTTTATAGATGTCTCCGCGCACCTCATTACCGTTGAAGAAGAAAGCCGCATGGATGTGGTATCCCCTGTCTTCACCCTGTTCAACACTGAAGATGTAACCAGTCTCAAGGTCGAAGATCGGATTGCGCTCACGCTCTCGAATCAGCCGATCCAGGTCGTCGAATACGTGCTCAACACGTAACCTTGCCTGCGCTTCCTTGAGGTAGTACAGATTGACCCTGACTATTGTGGTGCGAGAGTAACGATCAAGCACCGCATCAACGTAATCGGTGACGCTACCGGCCTGCTTCTTAGCTTGGTGGCGGAGGTCATCCTTTCTGCGGAGATACCATCGCTCACGAGTCAATTGACGGATACGTGCGACCAAGACGTTCATACTGTGGTGATGATCGAGGTAAGCCGTACCCCTTTCATTCAGGCAGACAGGACCATCAGGGTGACGCTCCAATCCGAGATCCTGACAGGCCTCTCTGAATGCTTGAAGGTGTTCGCTGTAGCGGTATTCAACGCGATCATCGAATAGATCCATCATTTGCCGGATGTGAGTGAAATACTTAGAGAGTCTGGTCCCCTCAACTCGCTCATACCCTGCACGGGTTTGCTTGAACCTGAATGCTGGGCTGTCATGCTGCTCGATGGCTTGGACGAGTCGCTCGATCTGGATGGCGGTGTCGGACTGGGAAAGGTGGGTATAGGTATTGCTCTTGGTCATGGTGATGTACCTGATTGGTTGTCTGCATATCAGGTAGGTGCTCTGTGTACTTTTTAACTGATGACCTATCTCTAGCTTGATGTAGGTACTGTTTGGCCATGATAGATAAATCACAATCGATAACAATTGATTAATAGGTAATGACTATATAACTAATAACACCTCACCCCACGGGGGTCCGATCTCGGTCAGGCTTGCCAATGCCACTCCCCATTACCGAGTCTGCCGAGAGTTTGACCCATTTGAATCATGGGGGAGTTAGCTGAGAAAACAGTGTTATCGCCAGCGCAAAATTGACCTAGTCACCAAAATTCTAATGCCCAAGCTCCTACCTTGTGAGCCATTACCAGTGCTGCATTTTTGCCGATTGGTGTTGGATCAGCGTGGCACCCACCTCGGTCTAGGTCTTTCTTGCTACCATCTCTGATCGTAAATTTCAGAGGGAGACTGGTGGATGGCCGTTAGCGATAAAACGATAATCATCGAACGGATATTCGATACGCTTTATGACGAGAATACCCAGACGTTTTCGCGCACTTTGGTGAGCAACGTGGACGTCCAAGAGGCGAAGCGCTATTGCGCAGAGCACCATGGAACCAAGCTGAAGCCGGACGGCAACGCGTATAATTTCATGAAGGACATAGTCAGAGGCAAAAGCGCATCGAAAATTTGGCCACAACGCCTGAAGGATCTAAAGATCGGTGGAGCCCAAAGGACTGGTGATGGAGCAATTTTTGAATTCGTTCACGGGGTGGATGGAGCATTGGACAGTCTCGACGAAGACTTTCTTCCATCTGACGCAACGCCTAGTTTCCCTGTTCAAAGCCTCAGCTTACCCCTTGCGTCGAAGGCGCTAGGGCGTACAGATGAGTCGTGGTTACTACAGGTAGCGGTGAACCTTAGAATTATAGAAAGTCACTTTGCTAACGCTACAAACAGCCAGATTGATGCATTGGAGCTCACCCATCTTCAAATGGACATCAAGCTGAGAAGAGTTCAGATAGATGCTTTGTTTCGAGCGCTCCACGCGGCACCTGATGGTAGCCAATCAGATTTGCTCATTACAGTTGAAGCTAAACAAGGTAATCAGCGCATTTTAACCGAACAAATTGGCCGTCAAGTGATAGCAGCTTTTGAGTCGACTGATACTGAACTCGTAATCCCAGTCGCAATTGCAGCGATCAAGAATAAAGGGATTTACGTGGTCGAGTTCGCAGCAGTGACCAGGGATACGTTAGGTCAGTTTAGCGTCCCGACATTCCATCGAGACGCTATGTTCGTGCTTCAGCCGAAGGTAAAGGGCATTTAACTAAGCGGGCTGAGTGGCTGACTGCCTAGGTTTCGGTGTCCCCTTGCGATCTCGCTGCTTGATCGGAACATTGATTTCGAAATGGCGAGAGGCTTGGCCCATGTCCATCGAAAGTAGTCTCTCATCCCCCATCAAAATGGCGCCGGTTGGACTGGAGGGTTCCCAGCCAATCGCGTCAATGATGCTTGCTGCGACTGCTCGAGCCAGTGGCGGAGGAACAGCGTTCCCGACCTGTCTCGCCCCGTGCCATTTCGTTACATGCGTACGAAACCAATCTGGAAAGCCATGTAGACGAAGCATTTCGCGCACAGTGATGCAGCGCGGGTACTTATAGTGGATGGGTCTAGGGCTGGTGAATGCACCCCGAGCAGAATCAGTGCCCGCACGAAGCGTGTTAGACACCCCATTAGCGTGCAGCTTAAAGAATCGAGAGGTAGGCTCTACCTGGCCCATCTCGGTTGACGCAAATCGAGCACGAGATATTTCAGAGTGATTCGTGCGAAGGCTGCTTGTTAGTAGTTCTTTGTTCCATTTTCTTTTGTAGCCGTAGTAGTTCGACTCGGCAACCATGTCGCGAAGCATTTTGGCATAGGCACTCGGACGTCCCCACTTGACGGCTGTCGAATCATTTTCGATCAACGCCTCGTAATCTTCTGCATCAGGAATATCTCCCAGAGCATCTTGGCAAGACGGTCCCTCTGGCAGCTGCGCATCGAGTAGCAGAGAAGATCTAGGCGACCTAGTTGTCGGCTCCGGGTACTCAGGAAGTTTTAGTCCACGCTTTGCCCCAATCAGAATCAAGCGCTCTCGTTCCTGAGGTACGCCATAGTTCGCTGCGTTTAGCACTCTCCAAGGCAGAACGTCATAGCCGTTGCTCTGAAACTCTTCTATGAGCTCCGCAAGAAACTGCTTGTGTCGTCCAACCGTAATGCCTTTAACATTTTCAAAAACAAAGTATGAGGATTCCAAGCCTACGACAATGCGTACAAAGTCTTTGACCAGCGAGTTACGCGGATCATCAAGGGCGCGCTGCCCCATTAAGCTAAAGCCTTGGCACGGGGCGCCACCAAAAACGATATCCACATTTCGGCGGCCAATGTTCGCAGTGTCACGAATATCCTCAGCCGTTAACGAGGATACCGATTGAGGTATCACCACACAGTTGGGGAAATTGTAAGAATGCACGGCTGCATGGATTGGGTCGATCTCAACGGCAGCTACCACGTCAAAGCCCGCCTGTTCGAAGCCCAGGGACATTCCACCTGCCCCAGCAAAGAGATCTATTCCAATTGGTCGTGTCATCTGCATTCCTCCCTCGGCGAGAAAAATCATCGCCTTCATACGAGGCGTGGAATTTACGCGATTCTGGATCAGATGTCGATCGGTTTTTTTCTGGGGCCAAGAAACGCCGACAAACGACACCGTAAGTCGTGAAGGTCTTTAAGCTCACATTGCCATACGGTCAGAACGTCCCATCCCAACACCCGAAGGGTGCTCTCGGTTTCACGATCCCGTTGGCTATTGCGCTCAATTTTTGGCCCCCAGTAATCCAGTCTGCTTTTGGGTAGGCGCCCCTTGGGGCAACCATGCCCGTGCCAAAAACAGCCGTGAACGAAGATCACTTTACGTTTTTTTGCAAAAACGATATCTGGTTTTCCAGGCAAGTCTTTTCCGTGCAGTCTGTACCGATAGCCCAAGGCATGCAGGGTTTGGCGTACGACCATCTCCGGCCCGGTATGAACCGTTCCAACCGATTGCATAATTTTGCGGCGCTGTTCTATTGAACGGAGGTCTGCCATGATTCCTTCAGATATCCCGCCTATGCCTAGGTTAGAAGTATTTCGGCGTCCCTTGGCTCGAATTTACAAGCACCTCGTGCTGCAATGGAACGTTTGGCACGTGCGAAATTGCACTCCACTTGACCATCCGTTTGCATTCGATCTGACCACCGATTGCATCTGGTTTGATCAGCACGCACTGTAACCATGATCGGCAGAGAACGGCCAAAAGCAGTCAGTCATGACCGGCCATTCGACCCATTACAGTTTTACCGCTGGCGCTTTGCACCCGCACGTTAAATCATGTGTGCCGGGCCGAAAGCAGCCTATTGAAACCGGGCGCGACGTACGAGTCACGCTCGGAACACATTAGGTCCCCTTCGCGATTAAGCGGCTATGAGCACACCGGAATCGCCTGTCCGCCAGACGTTGTATACCGTCACCCGCTCGATGCGCCAGCCCGCGCCGTGCCTGATCAACGCAACGGCATAGCGGTTTTTCATGAGGTAGTGGCGTGCCGGGTCGTTCTTCAGGACGTGCTGGGCCTCCACCAACGCATCTAGATGTGCTTTTCCACCTTCAAACGTCACACGGGGATTGCTGACCGAATGAGTGGTATCGACCTGTCCCAACGCGCCGAACAACGTTGCAACAATGACCTCTCGGCCTTCCAGTACAGGGAACTCAAATCCTGCCTTTGCTGCGGCAGGCCCGAAGTCGGAAACTGCATATTCCATGAAAGCGCTGGACAACAGTGCTGCGTCACGCAGATCAATGCCAGCAGCAAAGCGGTAGAGGGCATCAATAACCGCAAGCTGATCGGCGGTGTCTGTCTGGTAGGTGGATGACATGGGTAACTCCTGATAGGTAGAGCCCTGATGGTATATTGTGTATACCTAATATCAATTACGCACTTTGAAGTGCTCAGGTATATCCAGGGAAACCCATGCACGAATCTGCCACGCAAACCGCAACGAACAGCGACCCGATAACCACAGATCGAGTTGATTGCTCAAGCCGCTTTCTGCTCGACCAGATCGCTGACAAGTGGTCAGTGCTGATCCTGGCGGCCCTGTGCAAGAAGCCCCTTCGATTCAATGAACTCAAGCGATGTCTGGACGGCATCACCCAAAAAGCTTTGACCCAGGCGCTGCGCCGCCTTGAGCGCAACGGCATTCTGGGGAGACGCGTCATCCCATCCTCTCAGGTGGCAGTGGAATACAGCATCACCCCACTAGGCAGAACCCTTGAGCACCCGTTCAGCGCACTGTACCTCTGGACCCTTGAACACCTGGATACGGTCATCAAGGCCCAGGCAACATTCGATTCGCGGGAAATCGAGGCAGGACAGGCCAGACCCGATGGCCTCAAAAATCGGTGATCAACGTCCCCTCGATACTCTCGGCAAACCCGCCACCGAAGGCTTTGGCCGGTGTAGCGAAACCCGAAAGACGTTCACCTTCCAGCACCCGACGAGCTGCCTCCACTGCCGCCAGTGGCGTGTAGGAATAGCCGTTCACGGTTTCGATCACAGACCGGGCGATTACTCTGTCGACACCCATAGCCTCAACCACTGCTCGGGCACGATGCTCCTCCCTTTCTTCAGGCGTCGGACCATCGGGCAGTGTTGAGAGATCTCCTTCTGGAAACGCATCACCTGAAATGTGCACGAACATCGCGATGTTCGGGATGCCAGTCGAGTGCCAGCCCGTCACTAGATCACCGAACGATAACGGTGCGCAAAGGACCGGGCCGTCACCGAAATCGAAGTGACGCAGCGTGGCGTCAGGCGTGGCGATAAGCTCGCCATCGACCCTCGCCATGACCCCTGCCCCGATGATTTCACTGACGCTCATGGCCGAGCCACGTGACATCGAACCTGGGACCTGAAGCGCGATGCTCAGCGCAAAAGGCTTTTCGACACGCTTGGCGACATGCATCGCCAGCGAATCGGTCGGCACCACGTCCCAACCCACGCCGGGCAAGAGCATGACCTGATGCGAAGCGGCCTCTGTGCCCAGTTGCTCGGCCAGCCGATAGACGTTGATCTCTGCGGTGATGTCCAGATAGTCGACACTGGCCTTGATACAGGCACGCATTAACGGCTCTGCGGTGTGCGCAAAGGGGCCGGCGAAATTGAGCAGGACAGAGATACCGGACAACGCGCCCGCTGCATCCGCATCGGCATCGAACACCCGAAACGGCACGTCCAGATGCGCAGCGAGTACCGCCAGACGCGCGTGATTGCGCCCGGCGATTTCGAACCGCAAGCCCAGCGTTTTTGCCCGTTCAGCGGCCATGCGACCGGTATAGCCGGTGGCGCCGTAGATCAGCAGTGTGCTCATTGGACGTGCTGCCATTTTTTATAAACGAATTCAAGGCTGTACCCGTCCGGGTCCAACACATTGGCGGCATAGTAATCCGGGTCATAGTGCAAACGTGCACCTGGCGCGCCGTTATCGACCGCACCCTCTTTCATGGCTGCGGCGTAGGCGGCGTCCACCTTAGCCTTGCTCTTGCCGACGAAACCAACATGGACGGCACGTCCTTCAACGATCCCCTCACGCAGCCAGAAAAACATCCGGCCATTGGCGCCGAAACCTTTGAGGTCGGGATGCCCCGGCGGGCCATCTTTGCCGTCGTAATCGAGGCGCACGGTAATGCCTAACGGGGTCAAGGCCGCTTCGTAGAAACGGATGGAATGGGTGATGTTGCTTACCGACAAAAATACATGATCCAGCATTGCGTAATCCTCAAATGGTGTAGCTGCAGGCGGCTCAGATGTTGTAGCCGCCGGCGACTTCGATGGTCTGGGCATTTATCCAGCTACCGTCCTGCGACAGCAAACTGGTAATCAAGCGCGCGACGTCCTCCGGCTCACCCACCCTGCCCAGCGCAGTCTGCCCCGCCAGCAAAGCCTCGAACTCGTCGTTCAAGCCGCCGCCAAGTGCGGTACGGATCGCGCCGGGGGACACGGCGTTGGCGCGAATCCGCCGCTCGCCAAATTCTTTGGCCATGTAACGGGTGAGCACGTCGAGCCCGCCTTTGAACGCCGCATAAGGCGCAACACCCACCGTGGCGACACGAGTGGTCGCGCTGGTCAGGTTGACGATACTCGCGCCGTCCGCCAGCAGCGGCAGCAATGTCTGCGTGAGGAAAAACGGGCCTTTGAGATGCACATTGAACAGGCCGTCAAACTGCGCCTCGCTGACGCTGGCCAAGGGTTTGAACAGACCATACCCGGCATTGTTGACCAGGCCACTGAGGGTGGTGAGACCCCAAATTTCGCGCAAGGCAAGTGTCACTGACTCGCGAAACCCGGAGAAACTTGTAACGTCAGCCACATCGAGCTTGAGCGCAACGGCCTTGCCTCCCGCATGCTCAATACGCTCCACGACTGAAGCGGCTGCTTCTGGGTGACTGTTGTAGGTCAGGATGACCCCCATACCGCGCTGCGCAATATGCTCGGCGGCGCAGGCCCCGATGCCGCGACTCCCACCTGTAATGACAATTACGCTCATGTACTGTTCCTCTGTGCTTCGAATAAGGACCCAGCGTACTGAGCCTTACAAACCGGAGCGCATCCGTTCCTGCTCGAAACATGCCTGTTTCTGCTTTTTGCTTGCAGCACACTCGCGTCTGCCCTCAGCATGCACGCCATGGACAATCAACTGAACGAACTCAGGTCACTCGCGGCCAAGGCGGAAAACCGGCGTACGGAAACCGGTATTCCGCGTGTGGCCATGGTCAAGGGCAAGATCCCCGAGCACATGCTCGCGGCGGTCTATGACCCGATGGTCAACGTTATTCTGCAAGGCAGCAAAAGCATGACCGTGGGCGATCGCACCCTGCGGTATGACCCCGCGACCTATTTCGTCATGTCCATCGACCTGCCTGCCGTGGGTTCGGTACACCCTGCCGAAACCGGGGAGCCCTACCTGGCCGTCAGCCTGACGCTCGACCCAACTGTGTTATCCACGCTGTTCGCCGACCTGCCCAAACCTGCCAGTCGCCTCGATCACACGCCCGGCTTTTCAGTCGCGGCCATGACAACTGACCTCATGGACGCCTGGGTGCGCATGCTCAGACTCATGGGCGATCCGGCTGCCATCGCAGCGCTGGCCCCGGTCTACGAGCGGGAGATCATCTTCCGCGTGCTTCAGGGCCCTCTTGGCTGGATGCTGCGAGAGATTGCGGCGCCCGACAGCGCGATGGCCCGAGTGAACCTTGCGGTACAGTGGATCCGTCAGGACTTTGCCCAACCCATCGGCGTCGAGCGCTTGGCCGAGCGAGCGTCGATGAGCGTCTCGGCGTTTCACCGCCACTTCAAGGCCGTGACCAACCTCAGTCCGTTGCAATATCAAAAACGCGTGCGCCTGCTCCAGGCCAGAACATTGATGGTGGCGAATGCAAAGAGTGTCATGGCCGCTGCATTCGAGGTCGGGTACGAAAGCGCAACCCAGTTCAGCCGGGACTACGCAAAGGTGTTTGGGCTTCCCCCGTCGCAGGATGCGAGCAAAATCCATGCGCAAGCGAGAGTCATTGGAGGCGAATGAGCGGCATACCACAGGTAACTGTGACTGGCAGCTTTTGGCCGACTGCGGCCAGTCTTGATAAAGACCATGGCCAAAATCGTTCAGTCGGCAAGATTAGTTATCTGCGCATCGGGCTACGGAACATTCCCATTGACGGCTACCAAGTATTCAAGCCCGGGATACCCGCCACTATCTCTCATGCAGCTAGCTGCAGACGCGAGGTGAAGGTGGAGGTGGAGGTGGAGGTGAAGCGTCGCGAGGTCCTAGCGTCCCGCTGAAACCTGTGATGCTCGAGGGGTATTCCTTGTCCTATTCTAACTACAAAAGGCCACCCAGCTCGGAACCCCACCGTCACTACAAACCGAGTACCGCTTTGAGGTCGATTTCTGGCGGAACCGCCGTGTTGAACTTGTACCCTTTGATCACCAGATTGTAGTGCGAGGCCAGTAGGGCCTTAGCCGATTCGCCATCTTTACGTTCGAGGCAGTCGACCAGACGGGAATGCTCATCTCGTAGCTGGCAATAGTCGAACCCTGAACGGTACAAGGCATTGATAAGCGCTTCTTGGCGTCGAAGCTGGGTATGGATCTGGTTCAGGATGTCGTTCTGCATGAACGATATGAGTAGCGAGTGAAACTGCCGGCCAAGCTGGTCGCCAAGATCGTGGTCGTGGGTTTCGAAGGCGACTCGCTCCTTAAGGGTATGAGCCCGTAGGGTTTCCAAATCCTTTTCACTGATGGTGCGGGTCAACTGGTCAATGACTCCGCTTTCCATGACTAGCAGCATTTGATAAAGCTGGTAGGCGTCATCGAAGGTGGGGCAGGCAACTGTTGAAGAACGTTTAGGCGAGACCACGACTAGCCGATCTTGTGACAAGCGAATCAACGCTTGCCTTACAACGGTGCGGCTAACGTCGAACAGATCTGCAATGTCCCTCTCGTTCAGCTTGGTCCCTGGTGGTAGTCGGCGATGATAGATGGCGTCTGAAATAGCGGAAACAATTTTATGAGTAAGCATGGCACCAGCTATCGATGGATATTCGCAGCCGGGTAGCCTATCACACCGCCTTCTCCGGCGGGCTTGGCACCGTCTTGGGGAGCATCTGCAGAAAAATGGTCCGAAGAGGGGCATTTTGGTCGAAAAAGCCCGACCTGGATTTGCAGCGCAGCCCTCAAAAACCTGATCAACCAGACAGCTTTGAGATCTGGCATGAAGGATGCTTACGTACGATATGTACTGGTATACCAGAAACTCGATCTGGCTTTTCAGAGTGCTCTTCGACTACTAGCTCCTGCCGTTGCCATAACCAGGGAGCCCCACAGTGCAGGTCCGTATGAAGAACTTTCCATCCAGAAATAATGTGCGCTTCATTCCAACGCTCCTAATGGCATGCCAGCACGTCATGGTGATGTACGCAGGTGCCGTGGCGATTCCACTGGTGCTGGGTGCGGCGCTTGGGTTGTCTAAGGCCGACATCGCCTTTCTAATCAACGCCGACCTATTCGCGTGCGGGATCGTCACCATCATTCAGGCGCTCGGTGTAGGTCCTATAGGTATTCGCATGCCTGTGATGATGGGGGTAACGTTCACAGCTATCGGCCCCATGATTGCGATTGGTTCCGACCCTACAGTGGGCTTGTCGGGGATCTTTGGGGCTACCATCGCTGCTGGTTTGTTCGGCCTGGCTGTCGCGCCACTGGTGGGTAAGCTACTGCGTTTTTTTCCGCCCGTGGTGACGGGAACAGAGATCGTCGCGGTTGGACTTTCGCTGATGTCCGTAGCCGCCGCTTGGTCTGGCGGAGGCTTTGGAAATCCGGATTTTGGTCGTCCCCTCTATCTTGGTATCGCTGCTGCAGTGTTGGTCTGTATTCTGCTAATTGTGCGGTATGCCAAAGGCTTTCTGAATAACATCTCTGTACTTCTAGGGCTGGTATTCGGGTTCGCAGTGGCAGCGATGGCCGGCTTAGTAAGCCTGGAGGGGATTCAGGAAGCACCGGTGTTCGGGCTTATCAAACCCTTTCATTTCGGCGTACCGACCTTTCATATCTGGCCGATAGCAGCCATGTGCATCGTGATGCTGGTTACATTCATCGAGTCAACGGGAATGTTCATCGCCTTAGGCGAGATCGTTGAGAAACCAATGGACGAAAGAACGCTGGTCCGGGGTTTTCGTGCCGATGCTGCAGGCACCATGATTGGCGGCATATTCAACACGTTTCCTTATACCTCCTATGCGCAGAACATAGGCTTAGTCAGCATCACCGGGGTGCGCAGCCGTTGGGTTTGCGCCTGTGCCGGGATAATACTGATCGTGCTTGGATTATTTCCGAAGGTCGCGTATTTCGTCGCCTCCATACCTCCCTATGTGTTGGGTGGTGCGGGCATTGTAATGTTCGGCATGGTGACTGCCAGTGGGATGAAAGTCCTGGCTCGGGTAGATTTCAAGAAAGTAGGCAACCTGTATATCGTGGCAATCAGCCTTGCAATAGGTCTGCTGCCAGTAGTATCTCCGCACTTCTTCAGCAAGTTACCGTCTGTGTTAGGGCCTATTCTTGAAAGCCCTATTTTACTAACCGCTATCGTCGCCACCAGTCTAAATTTGTTCTTCAATGGACTAGGGGCAGCACCATCACGTCAAGGATCCGAGTCAGCTCCTGCTCAATCGCAAGTTCTGTAATAATGGATTCGAACTGATTCGTGCAGTAAGAAAGTATTGATTAACGTTTCAAAGAAATGAAGTGGTGCCTGCCTTAATGCTCCCAAGTCAGGATTGCGCTTAGCGACCGTTATCGGTCGCTTTTTTTTACCTCTGAAACAGCCGATTATTATGGGGCGCGGGCGCACCATCAGGTTGCTTGAGAGATAAATATCCCGCACCGTAATACCCCGCCATTTAGTTATATGCTCTCGTACAGAGCAAAAACACTCTTTTATGTGTTGATTTTGCCTGTAAACTCTGCGCAATAGAACGTTTAACTGGCCCCATACTTGCTATATATAAATAGCTGATCACTCGGTCAGTTTTATATACTGGAGGCAGAATGGAAGTTCATAAATTAGTCGCTGCGGTAGGCGCTGCTGGGCTGCTGGGAATGGCATGTCTTCCATCATCTGCATTTGCAGGTATGAATTGGCATAGCGACAGCCTTACTTACCAATATGGCAAAGAATTCAAAGTTGATGCCCAGACTGTTCAGACCATAACCTATGAACATTTCAGCGATTGGTCGTGGGGCGACGTGTATTTTTTCATGGATAATAACTGGTATCCTGGAGGCGGGACCTATAATGACGGGCATCATTCTATCTACAGTGAGGCGGCCCCGCGTCTTTCACTTGGCAAAATGTTCAACAGTAACCTTGCCTTCGGTCCGATCAAGGATGTGCTAATTGCAACAAGCATTGAATGGGATAAGAACGACCGGAATGGCGCACACGATCAGGTCAATTATCTGCTAGGCCCTGGGTTTGATCTCGCGCTTCCAGGCTTCGATTATTTCCAGATAAACTTCTATTACCGCAAACCAGATGGCGGCGCCGCCCCCGATGGCCAATGGCAGATTACTCCAAGCTGGGCTTATACAATTCCAATCGGACGCTCCGACCTTGTTATCGACGGTTATTTGGATTGGGTAGTCAACAATAAGGGGACCTACCATCGCAACCTGCTTTTCAATCCACAGGTGAAATACGACATTGGTAAATACCTAGGTTATGAAGCGAAGCACTTTTATGCTGGCATTGAGTACAATAATTGGTCTAACAAGTACGCTATCGAAAGCACGAAGGAATACAACACCGATCAGAATGTCACCAGTCTGATTGTGAAATATTATTTTTAACTATAGAGGGCGAACCAGGAGTTCGCCCTCCATAGTTCTGCAGACACAAAATAAAAAGGCCACCCGAAGGTGGCCTTTCTTTTGCGGTGCGTGATTATGCCGTGGCTTGGTTCACGCCGAACGTCTTGTCGAACATTGCAGCAATGTGCCCCCCTACCGTGATAGGTGCAGGGTAGGTTGTGTCAGGTTTGCGAAGTGACGGTACGACTTCAACTTCATAGTAGTAATCCAGATCGAAGAAAGTCGGGATCGAGTAACGGGCCGCGTCTTGTCGGGCGTTGAAGACCCTATGCATGGTGGAGTGATACAGGCCGTCCGTCAGCAACGGAACCATGTCTCCCAGATTCACTACGAAAGTACCATCAATGTAAGGTGCTTTCAGCCATTCACCATCGGCATTGCGAACCTCCAGACCACCTACTTCATCCTGCAGCAGCAGAGTGATTAGACCCCAGTCAGTATGCGCGCCGGCACCCAGCTGATTTTCACGCGCATCGGCCGGCTGACTTGGATAGTGAAGCATACGAGTGATAATCATCGGCTCCTTGAGACCTTCGTCAAAGAATTCCTCAGGAAGTTGCAACGATAACGCCAGCAAGCGAACCAGCTTGCGGCCGAGGAGATCCATGTAGCGCATGTAATCTTCGGTATGCTGGCGAAATCTTGGACTTCCTTCCGGCCACTGGTTGGGGCCATGGTAGGGAGTCCTGCGCATAACATGAGGATGCGCCTCGTTTAACTCTCGCCCCAGAAGGAAACCTTCCTTTAAATCGGGTGGTGAACCTTCGTCCAGGGTTTGTGCCGCAAGAGGCTCATAGCCACGCAGGCAACTCGAGTTCTTAGAGTTGATTCGCATTTTATCTTCAAGCGGGCTGCGGAAATAATCTTTGGCTACCGCAAATTGCGCCTGTTGCAGTTCTAATGGAACCCCGTGGTTTTTTATGTAAAAAAAACCGGTTTGTCGAGCCGCTTTATGAATTTCCCAAGCTACTGCCTTGCGCTTTTCGAGGTCGTGGGAAAAGCTGTCTAGCAAATCGATAACGGGAATGTTCTTTGCCACAGATGGCGGGGTGTAAATGACCATTTCCAAGCCTCATTCAGCCAAAGGTTATAGTAGCAAGGCAGTACTTAAAGGTTGATCGGTTCAGCAAGTATTCTCAGGGCGCCGATGCTCCGCTCGACGCTTCCTCGTTGCCAATCCTGATTAGTGCGCTGCGTCTCCAGCAGGAAAAATTCCTGACATTACTGTAAATCCAGGAACGCGCTTAACTTCGTCCAACCACAAACGCACGGATGGATAATCTTGCAGGCATAATCCCGCTTCGTCCGCCATCGCGACATATGGAAAACAGGCGATGTCAGCAACCGTCGCATGTGTCATCGGGCATAGGTAAGTGAAGCCCCGTTGCCGCTGCATCCAAAGATGTTTATCCATGACATCCAAAAGATCGTAGGCGCGAGAACGGCAACTCTCGGCATCAAAGTCGTACATGAATAGTTCGTGCAACCGCGCTGCCGAAATGGAACCAGTTAGGCTGTCGGCAAATGCTAGCCAGATCTGGATATCTCCTAATACGTCGGGGCGATTGACCGGATACCATTGATGCGTCGAGTCATACATCGCAGCGAGATAAACCAAAATCGCCTGGGAATCACGAATGGTTTTTTCCCCATCCTCTAGCACCGGCAACTGTCCCAGCGGATTGATTTGCAAAAACGCTGGAGTTTTATGCTCCCGTCCTGGATAAAATTCTACGACCTCGGTCTCATAGACGAGACCGAGGATCGACATCATTAATCGGACTTTGAAGCAATTTCCGGACAACTCGAAATCATAAAGTTTCAACATGGGGCACCGATTAAATATTCAACACCAGCTTCTTAGAATTGCAGCCTGATACACATGGCATTATTAATTTCCCGCCTTCCTTCTCTTTAGCCGAAAGGTAGACATCTTCATGTTTCAAATCGCCACTGATAACAGAGGTAACACAAGCCCCGCAGACGCCTTGCTCACAGGAGTAATCTATTGTTATGCCGTGATCCAGACACGCCTTTAGAAGTGTTTGCCCCGGTTCAACGGTGAACTCCTGGCCTGTGGAATTGATCGCAACCTGATACTCGGTCGTTGTTGTGACGGGTATTGAGCCAGTGGAAGGCGTCAAACCAAAGTATTCGAAGTGAATATGCTCTGGGGTAAAACCCGCTTGCTGAGCAACCGCAGCCACCAACTCGATCATCTGTTGCGGGCCGCAAACGTACACATCGTGCTTGTCGCTATCAACCGACTCCAGCAGTTCGGTAATCGTGCGTTGGGTCCCAGGCACATCCAACCCTAGATAAGGTGGATGGCCGCTCGCCAAGGTGGCGATTCGATCTGGGAAGGCGACATGTTGCTCGCCTCGCGCCAGATAATGAAAGCTATAGGGGCGCCCAACGTGCTGCAAATGTAAAGCCATCGCCAAGATCGGTGTGACCCCGATTCCCCCCGCGATCAGCAATGCTGTACGGCCAGGTGGCTGAAGGATGAACTGGTTTCGCGGCAGTGAAACCTGGACTCGAGTACCTACTTGCACGTCGGCGTGCATGCTGCGTGAGCCGCCCCGTGAGTTCACTTCGTGCTTGACTCCGATCACCAATACGTCCCGTTCCTCGGGGGTATTCACTAATGAATACTGGCGCAGGTGTCGGGATGGCGTGAGTACGCTGATATGCATCCCCGGTTCGAGATCGAGCTCTTGCGGTTCGTCAGGCGTAAGCCAGTAAGAGTCAATGTCCGGGGTTTCACTACGGCGCGACGTAACGGTGCACCAGAACTGCTGGCTCGCCGCAGGCTTGCTCGTTTCTGCCTGAGGTGTTGCATCAGAGGCAATCAGTCGGATAGGGAGAGCCGCAACACTGCTGGTGCTCTCTTTGGCAGGCAAGAACAGCTTTCCCAGGATCTCAATGAAAGTCCATTTACGCTGCAATGAGATGGGACGGTTAGAGTAAAGACGGGCGTGTATTACTGCTCGTCCATCTGACTCCGGCTGCACGAACAGCCGCAGGCTGTCCAATAGCCCAGCGCACGTCAGATCGATTATCAGACCGGTCGCGAGTACTTGAATCTTATCGGCACTCCCCCCCAACACAGGGGCAAATAATGTAGCTGCTTCTTGTAGCAAGCCAGCCGCTTCAATGGCGTTCAGGGATACAGTTTGGCTTCGTAGATTGCTCGCTACGCTCGCATCGATCGGTGCGGAGTTGTTCGGTTTGCGTCCAGATCCAGCGGCCTCAAGCCGAGCAAAAACCACACCGTCTACTTCCGCGCACTGGAACGTGCGAACGCATGCAGTGCTAGGTTTTGCTCCGGGATGTGCCGGTACAAACGAGCACTGCCCCGAGCCGCTCTCGTATTTCCAGCCGTGGTATTGGCATTTGAGCTGGTCGCCGACATTCAAGCCCAGGCTTAACCGCACACCACGATGGGGGCAGCGATTTTCCCATACGTTAACTTCACCGGCGTCGTCACGCCAGACGGCAAGCTCCTGACCAAGCAGACGTGTCTGGTACACATGCCTGAATGGCAAATCTTCGGAGCTGGCAATCACGTGCCATTGTTGATTCAACGAAACCATATCTCATCACCTGCTAATAGAGCTCACCCACGGGTGGTGCCGAACGTCACGTTTCTGTCTTTAAGCCAGCGTCGATAGGCACTAGAGAGTGCATCCGCTCGCACGGGCGTTTCATGCCTTGGATCAAGGGGCAAGGCCTTGGGGACTTGGTTGATCAGGATCATGATGTCCTGCCCAAAAATGCGTTGCTGAAAGTCGCGTAGCTGTTTGTCGGTGTTGATGTCGTCCAGGTAGCACATGATCGTGTGAGCGATGCAGCTCTCCTGATCCACCGGCTGCACGAAAAGTCCAAGCACATCCAAGCGGTTGGCATCGATCACACATGTTTTGTAGAGGATGGCAATGAAAGGGCGAGCTATCCGGTAGACGTATTGCATCTCCACCGGCTCACTCGCAGCGGCTGATCCCTTGGGCTGCGGGAAACGGCAATTGACCGCTAGAATTTCATCAGCCGCTTCATCTATTTCTACATCGTAAGCGGCGACCTCAGTCAGGGGCTCCGCGCCAAGAATGTCGGTATGAACAAACGGAAAATGCGCCATGTCGAGAAAGTTCTCGATGACCCTCAGCCCTGACGTAGCTACTCGGATCGAGCCGGCGCTGACTACTCTGCGGTCCGCTTCCGCGAACTCCGGTATTGCGATGACGTCCCTAGGGTTATCGCTCAGCGACACCCAAAGCAGACCATAAATGTTCTTGGACGCTAGCTTCGCCGTGTGATCTGCCAGCCCGGCGGATACAACGTCATCCGTAAGTTGGTACCAGATCGCCGTACCCAAAATTCGAGTGTGGTACTTCCGGCCGCTGACTGTCTCGGCCAGCGCCCCGACGGGATACCAGTCGTCGATTACAAAGCTGTTTTCTACGTGCATGGAAATGCCTTCTGCAGCCCGGCGCACTGTGGAATCACCGGGCCAGTCAGGGTTATTGAGCCCGGTACTGGGCAACGAATTCGGTAGGTGAAACAGCACTGCGGGCTTGATGGACAGCTGCACGCTCGGCATACAGCTCACGAACGAAGTTCGCGTAGGCGCAGCTGTCAGCGAACATGTTGTATTTCCAGCCTAAGCCGTAGGCGTTCAGATTGATGTTGTCGATGGTCATCAGCGACAGTGAGGTGTCGTCACTTTGCAGATACGCGTCGATGACTTTGCGGGTCACTTCTTTGGTGCAAGCCAACTTGTGCGCATGCCACATATCGGTGTGCCATTCCCCCTTGGCCGGACGCTCGAATGGGTACTGAATAGATCGACCTGGGCGGTCAATGCCTTTCGCATCCCAAGGGCCAGTCTCAAAGCCCCACCAATTCAATGGGCCGTTGGGTGCCGCTGGCCTCATCTGCGCCCAATGCACTAGGTTGCGGCTAAGCCATTGATCTGCGTAGCTGTCGGAATTGAACGGGTCAAGCATCGCGATGGCCTCGTTATCTCCGCGCATCTGTGAAACTGCGTGCTCGACCTCGTTTTCAATCTTGAAAATGCAGTGGCTGTAATCCATGGCCATGTTGAATGGCACACCGCGAGCCTCCACCATATCGGCTACTTCCAGCACCCGCCGGTAGTCTTCAGACCACATGTCGACGTGGTTTTCGAAGGTAATGATCACCCCAGATTTGGTAGCGTACTCATAGGCGTCGAGGTAGCAGGCAACCACTTCCTCATTGGTGACGTAGTGCCCGTCCTTGTGTTTGGCCCAAACCATGAAGTTGTGGTACTTGCCGCCTACTTCAACGGTGAGATCTAGGTTTTCCCTGATAAGTGCCTCATCGAGCCCCAAGGTGTAGCAGCCACTGCCTGACAGAACCGGCAGATCGTAGAGTTGGCTGCCCTTGATGTACTCGTCCAGCTCCTGACGGTTGTTCGGGATACGGTCGATAAAGTCCCAGACTTGCGCTTCCTTCACCAGCTTGAACTGCTCGAGGATGGGCAGTTCAACCAGGGAAACCGGTCGCTCCACGGACGACGCTTGAATGCCGAGGCCGGCACATCCCAGCTTGAACATCTTTTTCATGTGTTGATCCCCTATCGCGCAAGCCAGAGTCAAAAGCCATTGGCCGTCATTATCAGATTTTATGGCTTTCCAGACATTCAATCTGGTATACCAGTTGTACCGATGTCAAAGCACGTCCTGTGCCAATTCACTTGATTGGTACGGTCAGCCCTTTATTTGACTGCTCGGACAACTTTTTGATGAAAGGGTCCAAAGACGTTTGACTAGGCTCACAGCTCCAAAGAGGTGCGCTGCTCTCCATTTGCGACTCAGATTGGTGCGGTGATAATTCGGATGTCTGCTTGGACAAGCGTGCTAACTCCAGTCTTTGCCCTAGCATCGCTTGGGCTGAAGATCTCTAAGCCCGCATAGTGATTTCAGGTATTACCAATGGCTCGCCGTTTAAAGTTTCACTCAGTTGCGGTCACCTACTTCGACATGGTCCGCCGCTGCGCGTCCATCCGCGAAGCCGCGCGGCGCTTGAATGTCGCCTCATCAGCGGTAAACCGTCAGATACTTAAGCTCGAAGATGACATTGGTGCGCCCCTGTTCGATCGGCTCAATTCCGGACTCCGATTGACGCCCGCCGGCGAATTATTCGCGCGTCACATTGGTGTGGTCCTGCATGACGTTGAAAGGTTGCGCGCAGAGTTTGACGCGATGGAGGGGCTGCGTGCTGGGCATGTAGAACTGGTAACGGTAGAGACGCTCGCGGTCGACCTCTTACCAACGGTGATGGAGATAATGCATCAGCGTTATCCGAGGGTGACCATTGGGGTTTCGCTATGCGGCGCCCAAGGCATTCCTGACGCTATCGTGACGGGAGACGCTGACCTTGGCTTGGCGTTTGCGCTGCCCAGACACGAAGAACTTCAGCAGCTCGCACTCGGGCATTTTCGACTTGGAGCAATCGTGCCCCCAGGGCATCCATTGGGCGCAAGAGTTCAAGTCAGTTTCGGTGCATGCGCCGATTATGATCTCATCCTTGGCAAACCTGAGTTATCGACTCGCCACCGATTGGCGGCCCTGCTGAAGGCAGCGAATATTCCAGGCAAAGCCCGGATAGAGTCTGGCTCACTCGAACTTGCTAAGCAGATGGTGCTCCGGGGCCGTGGCATCGCCTTCCAGACCAGATTTGGTATTGAGGCGCAATTGGAGGCGATGCTGCTCAAGATGCTGCCGCTCACGGATGGCGGCGGGGTTTTTTGCGATCTTGGGTTGTATATGCGGGCAGGACGTTACATCCCGACTGCTGTTGACGCCTTTGCCAGAATTCTCGCAGATGAGATTTTGCTCCGCGAGCGCCAAGAGGCCCTTGATTACGGGGCTCTTGGCTAGTGCTGCCAAAAAAGCATCAGCTAGAGCGATATTCGATGCTTTTCGTATGCGGCTCAACCGATGACACTAAAAGTATTCAAGCAGGAGTTGCTCCCATGGCAAACGCTCAACTCGTACCAACAACCATTGAAATCTCCGACACTGCGGCATCGCTGCCGATCATCGATATGTCCGGACTGCGCTCATCGAACCACGCTGTACGCGCCAAGGTAGGCCGGCAGATCGGTGAGGCTTGCCGCGATAAAGGGTTCTTTTATGTGACCGGTCACGAGATATCTTCGGACCTCCAGCAGCGAGTCATCGACCAGGCAGCGAAGCTGTTTGCACTGGCATCCGAAGAAAAAGCCAAGGTTGATAAGTCGCTCTCTCAAGCAAATCGAGGCTACGAGCCGCTACGCAATCAGGTGCTTGAGGCCGGGGCGCCTGCCGATGTCAAAGAGGGATTTTATATCGGGCAGGATAAACCACTGGACCACCCTGATGTGTTGGACGGTAAGTTCAACCAAGGTCCAAACCTCTGGCCAGAAGCCTTGCCTGAGTTTCGTGCGACGATGGAGCAGTACCAATGGGAGCTGGAGGCTGTAGCGCAACTGCTGATGCAAGGTGTCGCGTTGTCCCTGGGTCTTCCTGAGCAGCACTTTGCCGGCTTCTGCCACGACGCGATGACGACCTTGCGGTTGCTCCATTATCCGCCCCAGTCGCCTTCGGCAGCACCTGGTGAAAAAGGTTGCGGAGCACACACCGATTGGGGCGGCCTGACGCTACTGCTACAGGACGATAATTCGGGGTTGCAGGTTTGGGATCAGGAAAGTGACGGCTGGATTTGGGCAATGCCTGTGCCTGGTTCCTACGTGGTGAACATAGGCGACCTGATTGCACGCTGGACCAATGATCTGTACCGCTCAACCTTGCATCGGGTGGTCAATTTGTCAGGGAACGAGCGCTACTCAGTGCCCTATTTCTATTCTGGAAACGTTGATCACAAGATCGAATGTATCCAAGAATGCTTGGCTCCAGGAGAGTCGCCTAAGTACCCGATGATCACCGTCGAGGACCACTACAAAAACATGTTCCGCAAAACCTACGCCATGTAATGCGGTATGCACGGCCAGCGCGATCGCGCTGGCCCTGATCCAGCCCTTCTGACAATACCCCGCACGGAGCTTTTGGCGACGATGAAAACACTTGCGCTTAAAAAATGGCTACTGGGGATGGTCACTGGTATGGGCTTGACGGCAGCTTTTGCGAGCTACGCCGCGGACCCGCTGAAAGTGGGTTTCGTGTACACCGGCCCCGTTGGGGATCACGGTTGGACCTATCAGCATGAGCAGGCGAGGTTGCTACTCGAACAAACACTGGGAAACAAGATCCAGACAACGTTTGTGGAAAACGTCGCCGATGGAGCCGACTCAGAACGAGTCATCCGCAACATGGCGAAGAGTGGCTACGACCTGATATTCGGTACGTCCTTTGGGTACATGAATCCTATGGCGAGCGTTGCCAAGCAATTTCCAAAGGTTACGTTTGAGCATGCCACGGGATACAAGCGCGGCAAGAATCTCGGTACCTACCTCTCGACTTCGTATGAGGGACGCTACGTCGCAGGCTATCTTGCCGCGAAGATGACCAAGACGAAGACGATTGGTTATGTCGCATCGTTTCCAATCCCCGAAGTCCTACGTGATATAAACGCAGTTCAACTGGCCCTTAACAAGTACAACCCAGGGGCGCAGGTTAAGGTCATCTGGTTGAACGCATGGTTCGATCCTGGTAAGGAAGCAGATGCCACCAATGCACTGATCGATCAAGGCGCCGACGTGATCTTCCAGCACACCGCGAGCCCAGCACCGATTCAGACAGCAGAGCGAAGAGGTGTGTTTGCCGTGGGTTATGCCTCAGACATGGCCAAGTTTGGCCCGCATTCTGTGTTGACGTCGATTGTGTATGACTGGGCGCCATTCTATATACGTACCACCCAGTCGGTACTTGATGGCACCTGGAAGGAAGCGGACTACTGGGGCGGCCTCTCTGACGACGCACTGCATATGCCGGTCAGCGATCTGGTCCCTGCAGCCTACAAGGCTGAAGCTCAGGCAATTATCGCATCCATCAAGACTGGAGCCTTCCACCCCTTCAATGGACCACTGCTGGACCAGACGGGCCAAGTTCGAATTGCTGAAGGGGTAAAAGCCAGCAATGCCGATCTCGCCAGCATGAATTTTTACGTCCAAGGTATCACTGCAGATTTGCCGAATTAATCAAGGGTGAGGAGCGCAATGCACGTCTACCGTTAGCATCGTGAAACCATGAAAAAGCCTCGTGCAGCTATAGTTGCACGAGGCTTTTTCATGAGAGACCGCTGACAGCTGCCTAATTGTAGTAAGCGTCCAGCGAAAGTCACCTCATCACTTTGCGTCCTCTGGGTGGCTCGCACACATCCGCTTGCGCTGCATACGGCGCAAGCGTGGGACGCTATGATCCGGTACCTGGCTGCCTGAGAGAATTGCATCTTTTCGGTGTGCCAGGACGCCTTTCCTTTTGAAGATAACTGAGGCTAATACAGGCTCGGCACATGGCTACCCTGAAGTATCCGGATAGATCCACCTCCAAACGCCGTTCCAGGAGGTGACTAACCCGGACTCTTAGAAGGCCAGTTTATCGGAAAAAATAACGTATTGAGCGTTAGCTACATTCACCTAAAAGGTTCCTGAAATTTTGCATGCCGCCCCAATCAGCAACAAAATACCGCCAAAAAAAACCCGCCGAAGCGGGTCGTTTTTCTCATCAAAGCCAGCCCAACATCCTGTCGGCAGCATCCAAGCTCTGGTGGTCATCCGTAACCTTCCGAAGCGCTCCCTGCGCTGCGGTTGATGGCTTTAGATTGCTACTTCGCTATCACGGCGTATAGGGCAGATTTACCCGAGCGCGTGTAAGCTTTTTGCCATAGCTGGCATTCTCGAGGCGCTACTGGTATGCGAATAGGTGGTCGAGTCCAAGCAATTACCTGTGTAGCGCCAAATTGCGCAGGCAGAATCGGCCACTTCCGGATCAGCCGAGTAACATTTCCCCGCCCCCTAGCGAAGTCTTGACGATTCCCGCAATCACCCGCTCCCCAGTCTCCTGCGCAAGTTCCTGATACCAAGCTTGTGTCTGCGCCGGACTACCCCCGTGGGTCACCTCTGACCGACTACGGGCACGCAGCATGATCTGCGCGGTGCGATCGACACGAGCGTTGTTGTAAAGGTCGAGCGCGGCTGCGACATCGGTGCCTCTTAGCTCCAGGCACTTGGCAAGTACCCAGGCATCCTCCATAGCTTGACAGCCGCCTTGGCCGAGGTCAGGCGCCATGGGGTGCGCCGCATCGCCAAGCAGAACTACCCTGCCTTTGACGAAGCTGGTGATTGGCGCTATATCGTGGATTTCTACGCGGCTGATGATAGCTGTATCCAAACGCTCAATGAGGGCTTGTACCGGAGGAGCCCAGCCTTCGAAATGGCTGTGCAGCTCTTCGCGGTAGCTGTCGCGCACATTGGCGGTTCCCGCGGGAAGTGGTACATCGAAGAAAAAGTAAAACTGGCCGTTGCCCATAGGCATCAGAGATACGCGTTTGTGATCACCGACGAACTGGGTCCACTCGGTAGCGAAAGCCAGATCGTCGCTAGCGTCCACGCGACCATTCCAGTTGACGTAGCCGCAGTAGTCACGCGCTACTTCGCAGCCGGCCACATAGTTGCGCAGCCGCGAGTGGGTGCCGTCAGCAGCCACCACAAGGTCGGCCTGGATGCGCTGGCCATCGGAGAGCGTTACTAGCACTCCGTTCTCGTGAGACTCGACGCTATCGCAGCTCACGCCAAGGGTGACGTTATCAGCGCCGCAGGCATTCAGCAGAACTTTTTGCAAGGCCGTACGGGCGATGGGGCAAGCGCGCTGCTCTACGGACTCGTATAGCGGTCCGAGGCCGAAGCGAGTTAGCAGGGTACCTGTATGGGTGATGTAACTCATAGTATCCATAGTGCCGCTAACGCTCTTGATCTCATCCCCCAGACCAAGCTTTTCTAGGACTTTTACGCCGTTGGGCCAGACCGAGATCGCTGCGCCTGCAGGTGTCAGCTCTGCAACCCTGTCGAACAGGCGTACGCGATGCCCATGACGTTGCAGGGCGATACCGGCTGTGAGGCCACCGATGCCTGCACCGATGATGACGATATCTAAGTATCTTGAGTTAGAAACAGTAAGAGTCATTGCGAACGTACCAAAGATGGAGAGATGAAGAGATCGCTTAGGCAGGATGCCCCAGGGTATACGCCTGTGTATGAATTGAGAGACCCTTCACCAGACTGGTTAGTGGTTCGCCCCTTAAAATGTGTGGGAGGAAGCCACGCATGCTCCCCACGGCTGTCATGTTGTTAAACCAGTTGCGTTCTTAGCTCAGGAAAAACTGGCTCAGTCCTTGGCTACGCAGCCCTTTGCGGTAAGCGATAGAACTCATGTCCGCCGGAATGTGTACTTCCAGGGAGGGATCGAGTGGCAGCCGCTCCGGTTTTTGAGCTTCGACGATCAGGCGATCCTCTTCAAATACCTGGAAGTTGAAACTATGAACGTCCTCTACAGAAATATGCTTGTCAAAATTACGCGCGATCGGGGCAAACATTCGCGTGTATTTAGCAGACACGGGGGAAGCGGCGTTCATGATGACCAGCCGACCGTCGTTCGGAAAGTGCACTGTCAGGGTAGCCGTGAACGGCAGATGTACCTCGAAATGTCTCAACCAGGTGAAGTCAGCAGGGACGTCAGCCTCTACACCGATCGGGTAGTTTGCGACCGAGCTGAGATAGCGAACTTCAAAACCATGGGGTGTTTCTTCGGGGCGATAGGCAGGTACCTCAACGTTGTTCGGATTGCCAAAAGTGTCCGTATGAACGAAGCCAAAATGAGCCACATCGAGGAAGCCTTCAAGCTGACGCCCCGCAAATGCCTTAACGTCGAAAGCCGGGCAAACAATCTGCTGAAATCCAACATCTTCCCAATGAGGCATTTTCGGTATATCGACTTGGCCGTTCTGCGGATCGAGGCACGTCCATATCAACCCATAACGCTCAACCGCAGGATACGTATAAAGCTGCATACGGCTTGGGATTGATCCATTGGGGCTTGCCGGAACTTTGTTGCACTTGCCTCCGTGACCGAAGCGCAAGCCGTGGTACGGGCAAACTACGCCTTGGCCGTCGCTTTTCCCCATACTCAGCGGAACGCCACGATGCGGGCATACGTCTCGCGCCACGACCAGCTCCTCGCCTATCCGGTAAATCACTAGCGGCTCGTCGAGAAGCATCGCTTTGATCGGCTCCTCGCCCACGGTGATCGACTCAGCAATTGGGTACCAGTGTGAGGCGAGAATGCGCCAGTCACTTTCAACAAAGGTGCAATTGAGTGGAAGAGTACGGTCTTTGATCATGGGAAGTGAGCCTCGTAAGCTGCCATCACAGTCTGAAAGTGCGCTCTAAGGCGCTTCGATATGGACTTTAAGAGCATGGCGTGATGAACTCAAACATCGATTTCTCATCATCGCGTTGCAAAAAATACAACACATGTTCCCATTCTCACGATTCACCCGATACTTTCTCGAGGTCACTCAACACCGCAGCATTCGCCGAGCGGCTGAGGTTCTGCACGTTTCTGCCTCGGCTATAGATCGGCAGATTCTCAAGGTCGAGGAAGAGCTTGGGGTACCTTTATTTGAACGTCTCCCAAGCGGTTTGAGGCTTACGTCCGCGGGCGAGCTGGTATTGGCTAATGCCCGCCAGTGGCAGAAAGATTACGCTCGCACTCGTGAGCAGATTGACGAGATGCAAGGCCTGCGCCGCGGTCATATCGACATTGGATTGATCGATGCGCTCAGCGAAGGAATGGTGGCTGAAGCCGTATCGGCGCTGATGCAGCAGTATCCGGGCCTTACATTCGGGATGAAGGTTGCAGACAGCCAGAAAGTCGCAAGAATGATCGCCTCCGCGGAGGTCGACTTTGGCTTCGTATTAGATGCTATACCGGGCGCTGAGCTATTGGTGACTGCTAGCACGGTGATCAAGATGGGAGTGGCCATGCCTACTACTCATACCTTGGCAGGTAGGAAGAGCCTACGGCTGAGCGACACGCAAGATGAAACAGTGATCTTCCCAGCAGCTCCTCTGGTCGTACAAAAGCACATACATGCGCTTCACGATCATCTGAGGCTTGATGTTCGGCAGCGCGTAGCGTGCAACGATCTGCGCATGATGCGATCGTTAATCCGCGCCGGGGTGGGTGTCGGGATTCTGTCCTGGTTGGATGTCGCAAGCGAAGTAGAAGCGCAAACCATTGCCTTCGTCCCTCTTGACGGCATCCACGTCAGCCATCCAGTTCTTTCCATTTGCGTAGCTCCGCATCGCCAACTATCTCGTGCGGCGCTTCTGGCGTTATCGGATCTACAGAAACGTATGGCCGACCTGATGCGATCTCAATAGCTGCAGCCATTAGCCAGTTACCGCGGCTTTCGGGCTCGGTGCGACAGGCATTTTTAGATATGTTCGCACACCAGAAATCACATTGTTGATTGGAGACTACGGCTCTTCATAGCCCGGCCCATAAAGAATGACCGCTTCTGGCCGTTTTCTGCCCGTCGCCACCAGCAGCTTCGGGTCGTTCTCTGCCGGTCATGACCACGCAGCGTGATGGTCAAATCCGATGTAAATGATTGGTCAGGTCGAATCCAAATGGGTGGACAAGTCTGTGCAATTGCCCCGCACGTAAGGGGCGCTAGCCACATCACATCAATTTAACGCCGCACGAAGCTCATCAAGCCCAAATATCGCACCCGGTGGGAATAGGCCCACCCGCTCAATTGCAGCGCGAGCTTGAGCGACTTCTGGAGTGAAGATTACAACCGCCAAATCCTTCACTGCACGAGAACAGCAAACATAGAAGAGCCTTCGCGTGCGGTCCAAGACTGAATCAATTCCGGCTTCGATATTCTCCTCGTCCTTTTCAGATAGGGGAACGAATTCGAAGTATTTTCCATATGAGAAATGGCTATGCGAGCCCTCCTCCTCATCCAAGATCACAAGGACACGCTCGAACTGCGCCCCCTTCACACCTTGCTGCGTCGCGAAGGGAGACTCCTCCTCGATATATTTTCGATACGCCCAAAGTTCGGTTGCTCCACATTCTAAGAAAGCAACCAAATTTTTGAATCCGCTGCTACCGTCATCGACTGGCTCTGGCTCAAGAAACGGATTGAAGCGCTCATCCAGCAAGAGCATTTCGTTCCCTCTAACGTGGGTCAGGATTTCCTTGATTGTCGTGTTCGATTCTTCCCCAAGCATATCGACTAGGATATTCACACCGTTTTGAAGTGCTTGAAGAATTGTAGGGGCATCCTGGTTACGAATGCGTTCGGGTTGCAGCAATGGGCACTCTGCCTTCAGGTAATCCATAATCGTAAATTGATCACCTGCCCGTGCCGCAAGGACTATTGGCAGTATGGTCTTTAGCAGCATTCGGAGAGGCCACGCACTGCCGTCCTCAAGGCCACTTTTCAGACTATCGGGCGCCTGATCGTGCAGCGCAGCATAGAGGTTGGGGAACCCTAAGCGTGCAGCAGCCATTCGATGGACTAGTACTAGCAAACGGACATCTGCGTCAGTATTGTCACTCAACCATAATGGATCGTCGGTAGCCTGTCGCAACCACCGTCGGATAGCGTCGAGGCGCTCAGTCCGGTGCTCATCTGCTGGAAGCACGAAAATCTGGGCCGACCCGACGACAGGCTGAAATATTCCATCCACTTCGATAGTCCGACCGCGAGTTTGCTCAAGGCCATCACCGGTTGCGCGAATCGCATTCACAACATCAAGAACCGAGGTTGGGCATCGAAAGTTCTCAGGTTTGGTGATCTCGCGCCAGCTATGTTCCAGTACTATCGGTCCTGCGCCAGTCATGTAGATTTTCTGCATTGGATCGCCAAAAAAACCAACACAGATATTTGGTTGCTCGACAGCGATACGCCTTAATGCCTCAACCACAATCGGGTTGGTATCTTGACTCTCATCTACGAAAATATAAGGAAAGCGGTTAGCGATGAGCTGGCGCAAGAGCGGATGAGCTTCGATGCAGGCAGGAGCCAACTTCAAAATATCGTCGTGCCCCAATATGCCGGCAACGTAGTCACTTCCCATTCCGTAGGTAAACTGTGGCACCCGGTCCAAACAAGCCATCTCAACTTCTAGCTCAGCAATCTCCAGAATAAGGCGGTCCTTGGTTCTTTGTTGTGTTCTGGGCTTATCGTGGTGTTCTTGTTTTACCGAGATTTTTTCGCGAATTCGATCAGCAACCCAATGCCGAATATCGACCTGAAACTGACTAATTACTGACCACAAAAAGCTATGGATAGTCGAAACGTGGAACAGTGGCGCATTTCCCACATCTCCCCAGATCTCACGCACTGCGACTTCGGTGTAGGTAACGCACGCAATTTTCTGACCCGCTCGACGTAAAGCTGATCCACGGGTGACAGCAAGATGTTGGAGCGCTTTGATTAGTGACGTGGTTTTACCAGCACCAGCGCCGGCGACCATGACGAAGGACCTCGCTGGCTGTTCATCTAGGCATTCACGGAGCTCAATGTCAGCCTGTGTGTCAGGCTTTCCTACACGGCTAGTCATGCTGCACCCTCTTCCGCAGCATCTCTTTCAACCTCATTCTGAGCGTCCTCTGCTTGGGGGGCTATTTCACTTTCAAGCCAAGCGAGCCCCTCAGCAATATAGGTCGGGACCTGCCAGGTGTTAGGGTCCTGAGCCAACAGTCCGAGTGCGAAGTCGGTCTTGTTGAAACTGTCACCCTTTACGCGCTTATGTATACGTTCGACCAAAGAGTTCAAGTCTTTATCGGCTGCACGCGGAATCCTCAGCTTCAATTCGTTTCGGGCCTTATCCTGGCACCAAACAAGGTTTTCCAGAGCAAACGCCTCTTCAAGCGTCCTTCCGGCTAACGCCTTAGTCTCAACTCCCCATGTGACATTGATAGGGGATTGGTAGGCCACACGAACCAATGAAGTGCTCTCGTCTACTCGCTCCTGAGTCTTGTCTTCTGGGCTAGCTGCAAAAAGCTCAGCAATAGTTCCGCATTTTGGTAGCCACTGAATCAACGTCTGATTTGAAGTCACCGCATCGGGATGCCCCGCGATACAAGCTTTGCCGGGTTTAGGAGCCGCGCCCTCAATTTGATCGTCATCCTCAAGGTCTTCTACCTGATTATCTTCCGCGTCCTGATCGCCTCCATCATTGGCAGCCTCGAGTACTGCAACGTGCTCTGGAACAACCTCCTCAGCCTCAACTGCCGCAGGACCAACAACACTATCAAGATCAGTAATGATCAGTGCAGTAAGCCCTAGAAAGTCGATCAACGATTTGAACCGGTAGCCAAATGCGCCGCCAATTTCGAGAATGGTGAGGTAGGCTGACTGAAGCCGAGGTGCGGCGGTCTCAATCATCTGCGGGAGAAGCAAGCGTTCGACATTGCCCTCGACCAGCACTGCGGCATCGGCAAAGAACAGATCGCAATGAGTCAACTTGAGGTAGCGCTCCAGAAAATTCCGAACCCCGTCATCGGTCTGCTCGTAAAAAACCGACAGGTTCAGTACTTCCGAGCGATCCCCAGCTTGGCCCCTACGCCTGAAATACCTTATCGGTCGAAAGCCGCGCTCGTACAAAATGTGAGCCGAATGGGTAGTTAGCACGACTTGGCTGTTGCAGTGAGAAGCGTCCTCTGCACTGAGTTTTAGGATATCCAGAACCTTGCGGATAAACGCCTGTTGTAGCTGTGCATGAAGGTGAGCCTCCGGCTCCTCAATGAAAACTAAATGCAATGGCGGCCGATTTTCCTCAATTGCCAACCATTGCGCATGAAGATCCAACAACTCAACGACCATGAAAATAAGGTTCTTGAAACCTAGGCCGTTGTAGCGATCTGGAAGCGTAGGTGGCTCAATACCGTTCTCCAAAGCTCCTAGGGCGTAGTGAACCCGAGCACCATCGCGGCTATTCATGATTACGGAGGGATCGAGCGCGGATTTAATAATTAGCCGCGGGTTGCTCAGGCCCGGGTAGCCCAGCTTCGATAGGCTTTCTAACGTCGGCTCGAAAACCCGCTGAAGGTGCTCATTAAGCATAATCTCGGAGTTTGCGAGTGCTCTGAGCGCATCGACATCATCCGCCTTCTGCTCAAGATTCCGACTATAGAAGCGGCTGAGAACCCGTGAGAGGTCCTCTGCCCGCGCCCCTCCTGGACTGTCCGAAAGATGGCGTTGCGCGTGGAGGAAGTCCACTTGGATAAGTGAGCTCAATATTTCACGACCGCTCCGACCCTTTCCAGGTATTAGCGCAACGGGTTCATAGCCTGGCTCAGCGGCCATATGTGCATCAAAACGTGCCGGATCAAGCACGAAGTAGCGCAACTCATACTCGTCATTAAGCTTATCGCGAAGATAGTCTTGCAAATCCTTGGGAAAAGGATCGAAGGGAGCCTCTACACGCTGCTCTTTGGCGACAGCTGCCAAAGCGCGTTCTCTGATCTCTCGGTACTTGGTTTGCGTTACCTCTGGATTGATCGGAACAAAGGCTACACGCAAGCCGACAAGAGAACCCTGCCATGCCAAGCTGGGAAGCAGGTCGATGACGCGGTGAACATCAGCCGCACCGATCTCAAACCAGATATCAATCGACATTGTAGGCAGGGTCGCATTCGCACGTCCCTCGCCGAACGCAACAAAATGCGGCCAAAGATCGGAACTGAAATCGTGGAGCGAAAACTTGCCCTTACCCGTAAAAAGCTGGAGAGCGTGACCGGCCGAAGTCTTGCCGCTATTGTTTGCTCCAACAAAAATCGAAATATCGGATGCGAGATCGATAACAACGTCGTGTAACCGACGAAAATTTTTGATGCACAGCTTCTTCAAGTACATTGGTCGCCCCCTGCAACTGTTGACGGCTCGGTTTGGAGCCCTGATCCTTCAAATCGCCTTTGCTTGCGACTGAGCCAAATTATCTGATTAGGCACGAGAACGGAATAACAGTTGTCTCAATGGCTGTCCCCGAAGCATGCAGCCTGAAAGCTGAGAACCGCAGCTATAAAAAACACGCGATATCAGGATGGGGGGACAATTGGGGGGACAGAATAATTAGCTGCGCTAAAACCCAATAAAACCTAGGAAAATATCTAAAATAACGCCGCCCACAAGCCGGCTTTTTAATGCCCGTAATAATGTCATCCGCCCCTTTCTCTCACGGATAACTAAACGATTTCACCAACGTCAGCTCCCCCACCGCCCGCATCGGCACCAGAAACGTCTCCATCTTCTCACTCGGCGTCCCCTCCTCCGTAATCACCGTCACCTGCGCCGTCGTCAACGGCTGAACCGCATCCTCCTGCCCTTCTTCATCGCTGCGGTACCCACCGCCAAAGTAATTCACATACACCAGATACTGCCCCTTGATCGGCGCCGGCATGGCGAAGATTTCCGGGCCGTAGCCGGTGGTGACGTCGACATCGAGTGCGGCGCCGTTGGCCACGGCGCGGTCGCCGTACCAGATGTGGGCGCCGTCGGGGGTGATCAGGTGCAGGTCAAGGTCGGTGCCGTCGCTGTCCCAGGCCAGCAGCACGCGTAGTTTGGCTGGAGTTGCTCCACCACTGGCGTTGAGGAATTGCACGCGGCGGTGTTGCTGGCCGTCGGGGCTGCGGACTTCGACGCTGTTACTGCCACTGGGGAATGAGAACGGTCGATCGAAGCCTCCCGCGGTATCGATTTTCAGCGGCATGCTGACGCCGTTGACGATTAGTCGGCCGGGTTCGCCGTTCTTCGGCGCGGCTTTGATCTGCCCTTTGATGCGCGCGGTGTTTGCCTGTCCCGCCGGGGTGTTCACCGATGAGGCCGGGTAGTTGACGATCTGCCGAAAATTTTCGCCTTCCCCTTCGGCGGCGCCGGTTCGCCAGCCGCCAGAGGGGGTGTCGAGTTTGACGCTGTCGGCGGCGGTTGCCGGGGATAACAGGGCGAGCGCGCAGAGCAGCAGCAAGACCTGTGGATAACGATCTGTCATGGCCTATTCCAGCAAGAGGTGGCGGGCGAGCCCTTCGATGTAGGTTTCATCCTGGCCGTTGGGGTGCGCTTCGAAGGCCAGGTGCAGGTATTCGTGGGTCAGGTCGAGGCGGTCCTGCAGCGAAAGCACGCCGCGCGCGTAGATGCGCTGGCGTTCACGGTCGACGAAAGGACGGCCGAAGGCCAGGCGACATACGGCGAAGGTGCTGACTTCGTTGTAGCCGGCTTCGCTTTCAAGACGGGGGCGCCAGCCGCGGCGTTGCTTTTGCAGCCAGTCTTGCGCGGCGGGCAGCGCCTCGCAGGAAGCAACAGGATTATCCCAGCGGCTGAGGCTGGCGCGCGGGTATGCGTGGAGCAGGATGGCGTCGTAGCGCTGGCCGGCGTTGGCTTGGTCCACGGCAAGTTGCCAGGACAATCTGTCGAGGCCTGGCTGATTGGAGTGGTAGGTCACGGTGCTCCCGGTGAGCACCAGGTCGCTGGTCCAGGCGGCGATGCTGCGTACCTGCGCCGTGGCTGGGCGTGGGGCGACGCGCTGGTGCTGACTGCTGTCGTCGATGCTCAGGCAATCACCGCGGCGCGTGGCGTTTTGCAGCAGGTAGGTGCGGATGGCCACGGCCAGGGCCTTGGCGGCCTCAACGGGTTCGGCACTGGCTTCACGCTGCAGGACTCGGGCGACGTACTCTTCGCGATCGAGGCGGGCGACCAGTTTTGGTGAAGGGCTGTCGTTGAGTAAAAACAGGTCGCCGTCACTGTGGATATCCAGTTGGTTGCCGTTGACGAACTCGACCCGGTAATCGCCCCGCAACAGGCCGGACGACATGACACGGTCACCTGACATGACCCGCTGCAGTGGATAGCGGGAGAAAAGATCGACTTCGACACACTTCCCCGCCTCCACCGGCCAGGACGTGGGCAGCACCACGGACAACGCCTGGGCGTAATCGCGCAGAACCCGCTGGCTGGTTCCGCGTCCTCCCGCCCAGATCGGCGTGCCATCCGTCGTCCAACCGGCGAATCCACCCTGACGCGACGCTGTATCCCGATCCCCGAGCCAGCTCCAAGTCTTCACCCGCAAGCGGCTGCCGAGTTCGCCCACGACGTTGCCATCCGCCGCGTTCAATAGCACATCCAGCAATACGCGACGCGCCTGGTCCTGCGCCGGCATCAGCGCCAACATGCGCAACAATTCCACCACCGAAACCCGGGTGGCTGGTTGTAATGACGGCAAATCCAGCAGCCACTGCGGTGACTGTCGTACCTGCCAATACGCCCGCCAACCAGAAACATCGATACCCAATCGCGCCGGCTCGAAATACAGCCCGCAGGATTTCACCAACGCCTGATCCCGATCGATCTTGCCACCGGCGGTACAACAATAGACTTCTTCCTTCGACTGCCCGCGACACTCGTACGCCGGCTCACGCGCGCCGGTGTCCACCAGCCAGGCGTACACAAACAACTTCCAGACACTGCCCAGGGGCGCCTGCAAACTGTCGGGCAAAGGTTCGCGCGACAGCACCTGCGTTCGGCTCAACGTCAGCAACTGATCCTTGAAAGCCAGGCGCAAGGGATCTTCCTGCGCACTGACCAGCGCGGGAATCAGACACAGCAGCAACCAGACCCAAGGCCGATACATATCAGTGAACCGTCAGCTGACCGAGCGCCGGTTTCTGCTCCTGAGCCTGATGCTGTGGCGCGTACACCTGGGTAAAACGCGCCGGCGGCAGGCTGAACTGGCCTTTCTGCGAGAAGCGCACCAGGTGACGCAAACGCAGTTCGCCGCTCAAGGCATCCACCGGCACTGCATAGGCCATTTGTCCGGGCTCGAAACGGGCCTTCTCCAGCGCAGAAGGTTCGGTCCCGGCCTTGCCCATGAGCTTGATGCCCCAGGTCGTGCGTTCGACATCCGCGCCCGGTGGCAGCGGCACTTCGAGCAGGCCGTAACGCAAGGGTCTGGCGGCTTTGCTGGTCAGGATCACTTCGTCCAGATACAGGTTGTCGCTGGACAAGGGAGCACTGCCGACAGGCTGCAGCTTGAAGGTGAAGGCTTCATCGCCCGGCACCAGTCGCGACAGGCGACGGGTGATGGTCACAGGCAGCGGATCGACCGCTGACTGTTTGCTCTGGAAGCTCAACGCGGCGTTCAGTGGACGCTCCTGAGCACCGCTCAGCGACAAGACGCCGGGGACCTGTGCGCCTTGCCATGTCCAATAGATTTCACCGGTTGCGCCCTGCTCCTGATTCCAGCCGTCACCCGGTTTCAAGGTCACAGCCGGCGCCGCCTGTTCGATGTTGCGTTGTAACCAGGTCAGTGCCAGCGCACGTTCCAGCGTGGATTGCTGTGGCAGTAACCGAAGCAACAACGCTTGTGCATGCGCCTGATCGAACGGCTGCAGCGATGCACTCAGCGCCTCGGCAAAAGGCTCGGAGCTGGTGGCCAGTCGCTGCTGTGCGTCAGCCAATTGCCGCTTGAATGCGGCGGGCAGAGCGACCTTCGATTGCCCCGCCAGCGAGGCGGTCAATGCGCGCGCAGCAGCCAGGCCCAGCGCCGAATCCGGATCAGTCATGACCAGGCTATCGCCAGCCACGTCCATGACGTTTGCGGCACTGCCCTCACCGGCGCGCATCAGGTCCTCCATCAATCCGCTGAGCAAAGTCTCGACCGGCAATTGCATCTGTCTGGCGAACGACAGGATCAGCGCCCGTTGCAACAGCGGCGTATTCTTCGCCTGTTTCGCGTACACCTCCAACACTCGCTGCCAGTGCTCTGGGGGTAAGTTCAGCTCCATTACCCGGCTGGCGTGCCAGTCGGCGTAATAGGCGTAGGCGGTAAGAAACGCATCCGGTTCGCCGTCCAGGCCCCACCAGGTGAAGCTCGCCGAAGGGCCGGCCATTTGCACCAGGCGCAGGCGGCTGTTCTGCATGATCAGGCGCAAGCGATCGCGGACCTGCGGGTTCGACGATAAGGCTGGATAGGCGATGCTCAACGGCAGCAATTGACTGGTGGTCTGTTCGACGCCGCCGTACGGATAGCTCAGCAGATCATCGAGGGCAGCACGGAACAGTGCTTGCGGGCTGTCATCCAGACGCAAGCGGATATCCGATGCATCCGCAGGCAGGCTCAACGGTGTATCTGCGCTGACCACGTCCAGGCGTTGGCTTTGCGTGACTTGCCAGCCTTCGCCGGTTGCGCTCAGGTGCACGGTCAAGGCATCGACGGTTTTACCGTCCTGCACTAGTTCCGCGCTCCATTCGCCATTGACCAGCCCGAATGCCGGCAGCGGTATGTAGTTGATGCCGCTGTCGAGCGTGACGGGAACCCGCTGTTCGCTGCCCGCGTAATGAATCACCAGCTCGGCCTTGACCTGGTTTTGCGCCTGGCTGAAAGCAAACACACCAAGATCCGGTTTGTCGCCGGCGCGGAATCGAGTCGGCCCGCTCCACTTCAGGTACAGCGGTTTCTCCGAGCGCACGAACTGCTTCTTCTGCCCGACCTGGCCGCCATCGGCGATGGCCCGGGCGGTGATGCGCCAGCGGGTCAACGAGTCCGGCATCTTGAAAGTGAAGCGGGTCTTGCCACTGGCATCGGTCACAAGCTCCGGTTGCCAGGCCGCGGTGTCGACGTCTTCGCGACGCGGGCGCTCCAGCACCTTGACGCCCCGCTCACTGCGGTTGGCCTTGCCCGGCGCGCCAGGGCTGCCAGGCAGCGCGACGTCGTAACTGATGAACGACAGACTGGCGCTGGTGCGCACGTTGTTGCGGCGCGGATGGTAGAAGAACTGGTCGATGGACGGCGCGATTTCCGGCTGCAAGGCATAGACCATCTCGTCGACCACACTGACCGTCAGATGCGCCGGGATCGGCTTGCCGGCGAACTGCGTGCTCAGGTCGACCGACACGGTTTCACCGGGTCGGTAGGTCTCTTTGTCAGTGGCGATGGCCACTTCGATCTGCGGCGTGATCACCTTGATACCGGTGTTCTGGAAGCTGTACTGGCCGCCCTTGGTGTACAGCACCGAGAACGTCAGGTTCGGCGCGAAGCTGTCCTGCACCGCAATGCGTGCGCGGTATTGAGTGTCGCTGAGTTTTTCCAGCTTCAGCCAGTCGCCGCCCTTGGACAGCAGCGCCGTGGCCTCGACCTTGTCGCGCTCCAGGGACAGCAGCGCATCGCTGATCGGCTCGGGAAAAGTGATCAGCGCCAGCGCTTCATCGCCAGCCTTGTACTCGGGTTTGTCGAGGACGATTTCCACGGTTCCCGGTACCGCCTTGACGCCCTCGCCGGTGACAGAATGGCCGGTGGCACCGAGGGTGCGACCATGGTCATCCTTGAGCGAGAGGTTGTAAGTACCGGGACGCTCGAAGGCCAGGCTGAAGCCCTTGTCGGTTGCCGCGAGCTTGCCCTCGCCGGTGCTTTGATCCTCCAGGCGTACCCAGCCGTAGCTGGCAGGCGTGACCGCTGCGCTCTGCTCGCTTTGATTGACGTAGCTGAACGCAACCTTGTCGCCCACCGCACTGAAGCGCCGCGGCGCACTCAGGCGAAAATTCGCCGCGCCGCGGTCAATGAGGATTTCCTTGGTGGTCTTGACCCGATACGCCGCGCCATCGCTGGCGAACACGGTGAGCATGTAGCGACTCGGTTTCTCGGCGGCTGGCAAATCGACAACGGCATTACCCTTGGCGTCGGTGGTCGATTCGGTGCTGGTCAGTTCCACCGGGAATTGCCCCAGGTATTGCAGCTCGTTGTCGACCATCGACAATTGCTGGGCACGCAGGCTCAGGCTCAACTTGGCGTTGGCCACCGGCTTGCCGTCCGGATAGAGCAGCACCAGGTTGCCCTTGATCGGTTCGCCGGTGCGGTAATCCTGCTTGGCCAGGTTCAGGGAAATTTCGAAGTGCGGCTTGATGTATTCAGCGACGCGAAAGGCACTGCTGTAGGCCTGATCCTTATAGTTGAAACGCAACTCGTACCCACCGGCCACAGCATTGTCGGGCAACTGGAAACGGCCTTGGGTACCGGCCTTGGAGTCGAGCTTCAAGGCCAGGGATTGCAGCGCCGTCCCGGTCGCATCCAATACGGTCACGTTAACGTCGGCTGCGACGGGCTGCACCGAATCCCGGGCGTTCTTGAACTCGCGCCCGACGATTTTCAGCGACACCCAATCCCCCGGTCGGTACAGCGGGCGGTCAGTGAAAGCAAAGAGTTTGGTGTCGTAGATTTCGCTGTCGTAGTAGAAGTTCTCCGAGACGAAAACGCCGCCCTCTTCATCCTCGCCAATCACGAATGAGCGCTCGGGACTGACGTGTTTCAGGCGCAGCAAACCATCGGCATCGGTTGCACCGCTGCTCATCACACCCAGGCCATCGGTCCACAGCACGTTGACCTTGGGCACCGAACTGCCTTCGTGTTTACGCGCAGCCCACACCAGCAGTTCATCCCCGGCAATCTTGCTGACCGCCACGGTGTTAGAGACGAAGACCATGGTGGTCGCGCGGTACTTGCCGATCAGCGCTTCCACCAGATACAGGCCTGGTTTCAAGTTGCCCAACGGGATGTAGACGTTGCCCGGCGCCACACTGACGAACTCACTGGAAGACCCGGCGAGGTTCACGCCTTCAGGCGGCTGGATCGGTTTGGCTTGCCACAGCGGGTAGCGGAATTGGCTGACCACCGGCAGGCCCGGAATCAGGGCGAATTGTGGCTGCGCGTCGTAGGGCGTTGGCGCGGCCATGGCGTTGCCCATCTTCAATTCCGGCACTTCTTCGGTGACTTGTTTACGCGACTCGTAGGAAAACGCCCGTTGCATGACCCGACGAGATTTGCGGTACCAGGTGTCCCACAAGTAGGCGAGCGTATTCGACAGGCCTTCGCCCTTGAACTGGCCGTCACTGACGACCCGGTGCAGGTTCTTCTGGCGCTTGAGAAAGTCCAGCGGCTTGTCGATGCGGTACACCCGAATGTCGGCACCGCCATAGGGTTCCATGCGCAAGCGACGGTAGTCGCGACCCGGCGCTTCAAGGCGGACCATCGCCTGTTCGTCGCTGGCAAAACTGCTGTCGGCCAGCAGGAAAAAACTTTCACCGGCCACCGGTGTATAGCCGCTGGGTTCGACAGCGTCTTGGGCGTTGACCGTCGAAAATGGAAGCACCAACGCCAACAGCAGAGGCAGAGGCAGAAAACGCAGCATGCGGGCACCCATCATTGGGAGAGAAAATTCAGTCGATAGACGCCGATGAAGTTGGGGTTGGCTGCATCGGGTATCCATCGGGTGTCCTTCCATGTCATGAGTTGTTGCAGGCTTGCCGAACGCATGCCGTTGTCGGTGGGAGTAGTGGTGCCGGTGTGATAGGCGATGTAGCGGCCCATCCAGATCATCAGGTGCTGGTCGTCGCCCTGGTCGAAAAACATCAGGTCGCCGGGACGCGCCTGTGCGATATCGCGGCCAACCAGCTGGCTGTTGAACTGGATCAGCTTGATCGCATTGACGTAGGGCCCGACCTTGCCACCACCTTGCTGCCATTGCTGGGCCAGCCCGCGCTGACCCGCACTCAACTCCAGTTCCGGCGGCAGGTAGCGGTTGGACAGGCCATTGCTGCGCAGCCATTTGTCGTCATGGACTTTCAGCGCTTCGTTGGCGGCAAAACGCACCAGGCCCGCGCAGTCCTGCTGATACCAGCGCGGGCTCGGCCCCCGACTCAGTTGCTCCTGCGCGATGCGGACGAACCAGGCGCGGAACACCTGGGATTGCTGCGGATCAAGCGCCGGTGTTTCGATCGCTCGGGCGCCCGCGCTCAACAGCAAAGCGAGCACGCCGAGGCTGCGGATCAGTACGTTCACAGGGCTTTCCATTGCAGCGGCAGCCATTGCCAGTGGCCATCGGGTTCGGTGCCCTCGGGCAGGGTCAGGGCGTACTTGCCGTATCCGCCGAGCTTGCGCAATTTGGGGATCAGGTAGGTTTGCGCCGCGTTGTAGAACACCGGTTCCATGTCTTGCGGCAGGCTGTCGAGGGTTTCGCGCTGCATCAACTGCGCCATGGCGTCCGGGCCGAAGTACACCGGCATCAGCAGGTCCTTGGGCACCACGTCGGCCATCGGCGGGAAGCGTTTGTCGAGGGTGCCAAGGGCCTTGTCCAGCAGTTTGTCATCGAGGGAAAACAACAGCGTCGACCCGTGGCGCGCCAGGCTGACGTTCATGAAAGCCTGGCCGGTGATCGCATCGGGATTCGCGGCATCCTTGGCCGCATACGGACCGAAACGGGAGCTGACCTGACGCTGCCACTGGCGGTTGTCACCTTGCTGTTTCTCAATCACCGGGAACACATGCTCATCGACCTTGCCTTCATAAGCGCCGACCATCGAGCCGAACAGCCTGCCCAGTTCGCCATCGAGGCTGGCGCTGTCTTCATCCTTTAGGCTGGCGACCAGCAGTGGTGTGTACAGCCGCGAATCGGCGTACCAGCACAGGCCCGCCGCACCGGCCATGTGCTCGGTCAACGCCTGGGCCGCAGTCTCGTCAGCACCGAGTTTGAGCAGCAGCGGCTTCTGTTGCTCGGCAGCCAGCGGCACGGCCACGCAAGCGCTGGCGCCCATCGGCATGGCTTGCCAGATCGGCTTGAAATCAAAGTCCGGCTGATCGTCCAGTTCATCCATGGCCAGGAAGCTGTGCCAGCCCTTGTCATCCATGTCGAAGCGCAACCCGGCGAAATTCGGGATGAAGCGCTGATACCCCATGACGAGCACGCTGGCATTCACCGACAGTCGCTGCTTCACTTCCGGCGCGCGGGGTTGCAAGCCAAACGCTTCGGGGAACAGTTTGTCGCCGTTGAGCAGTGCGGCGATGGCTTGGTTCGAGACACTGCCCGACTCCTGCGTCGCTCCACTTTGCGGATCGTAGAGTTTGGTTGGATTCGACAGCACCACCAGTTTGTCGCCATGGGAGGCAAACAGCAGCGCCTTGCTGGCGTTGTAGCTGAGCTGATAAAGCGCCACGTCGTCGTTGCCGACTTTCACGTCTGCGAGTTTGCTCAACTGCGAATCATCCAGCGCCACTTTGGCCAGCGGCTCCAGCACCTTGGCCAGGCCACCGCGATCCATCACCAGCAGGAAATCCTTGAGCCTGCCATCCGCCCCGCGCCACAACGCAACGTCCGCCGGTTGATCGAACAGCTGCTCGATCAGCGTGTCCTGCAACTTCAGCTCATGCTCGTAGATGATCCGCCGCAAGCTGCCGATCAGCCCGAGGCGATCGGCGTGGGTTTCGTAATAGAAGACGAAATCTTCGGTCAGGGTTTCCTTTAGGAACGGTACCGCCAGCAGGTCCCTGGGCAACTGGCTCAAGGAGTGGGTCTCGAGCAAGCCATCGGGGCGACTCATGCCGAGTTTTTCCGCCGCCAGTTGCGGGGCCGGGGCTTTGCTTTTCAGCATCAGCCAGCCCATGCCAGCAGCCACGCCCACGACCAGACACAGCCCGATCACAATGGCCCGGACATTTTTTCCTGCCCAATAGCGGGACGGCTTGGGGCCAGGTGTTACAGCGGCCGGGGAATCAGTGTCATCGCTCATTTCACAAAACCCGAATTCATCCGTGGAGCGGGATGCTTAATAGTTGAAAGTCTTGACCAGCAGCAGGTCACCGATTGCGCGCAGGGGCACGATGAAGGTTTCGCGTTTTTCGTCGACGGTGTTTTCGTTGAGCACCAGGTTGATTTGCGACGTAATGACCTCGTTCTGATTGCTGGTCTCATCGAAGTTATAGCCGCCGCTACCGAAGTTGCCCCAATAGTTGACGTAAACCAGATAGGTGCCATGCAGCGACGCGGTCATGGTGAACATTTCCGGGCCGGGGCCGTCGACGCCGTCCGGGTCGAGGCCACCACCATTGCTCATCGCCGGCCGTGCCCAGAACGCGTGCTGGCCGTCGGGGGTGACGATGTGCAGGTCAAGTTCGGCTTTTGGATCGTCCCACCCCAGCACCACGCGAATCCGTGCGGGCGTGCGTAAATTGTTGGCTTCATAGAATTGCACGCGTTTGAGCGACTGGCCTTCGGCGCTGCGCACTTCGACGCTGTTGGAGCCGGCTCCGAATGCATAGGGCCGGGCAAACCGGCCCTGATCGTCGGTGTACAGGTTCAACGGATTACCGTTGACTGCGATCGTGTGGGGTCCGCGCTGGGTACCGATGGCCTTGAGCTGGCCCTGGATCATCGTGCGATTGCGCTGCACACCACGGTCGATGGGTGGCGTGGGATAGGCGACTTGCGGGCTTTCCGTACGGTCCAGCAAACCGTTGAAGCGCCAGCCGCCCACCGGCTCCGACAGCTCGGCACTGGGCGCGGCCAGGGCGGGCGCACAGGCCCAGCCGATCAGCAGCAAAAGAAATGAGCGCATGTGATGCCTCCTGCCATGCATGACGAAACCTTGCGCCTGATCCTCGGCGCGTTACAGATGTGGGTACTGCGTTTCGTCTGAAAGACCCATGAATAGCGGGTCGTCGATGGCGGGAAGGTTAGACGTGCGGGTGTTTTTTAACAATCGGATGCGTCCGGATTTGCGGGGAGAGTCACGATGAGCCGATTACCGTTCCTATTCGGCTCACAAAATGAGCCGAATCGCCACTCACTTTGTGGCGAGGGGATTTATCCCCGTTCGGCTGCAAAGCAGTCGTAAATCCGGACAACGCATACAGTCGGAACAGACGTCAGGGGCCGCTTCGCAGCCCAACGGGGATAAATCCCCTCGCCACAGGACTGGTTCCTCTCAGGAAACGGTGGCTGAAACACCCCGCTCATTTGCCCATAAACCCCCTATCTGCTAGTGTCGCGCCGGTTTAACGTCAACCGGAAATCGCCGCCATGGCCCGCAAAAAAGCTGCACTGGATTTCGAACAGTCCCTCGCTGACCTGCAAACGCTGGTAGAGCGTCTGGAGAATGGCGAATTATCGCTGGAAGACTCGCTGGCCGCTTTCGAGCAAGGCATCGGCCTGACCCGCGATTGCCAGGCGGCGCTGGCCCAGGCCGAGCAAAAGGTTCAAGTGTTGCTCGAGCGTGATGGCGAGTTGGCCGAGGAACCCTTCGACGCGGATCAACCAGAATGATTGCAGCGTATTCAGCGACCAGCCAGGCCCGCGTCAACGCCGCCATGGAAACCCTGTTCATCGCGCCAGGCCCTGAGCTGGTGCGCTTGTACGACGCCATGCGCTACAGCGTGATGAACGGCGGCAAACGGGTGCGCCCATTGCTGGCCTACGCTGCATGCGAAGCACTGGGCGGCAAGGCGGAGCAGGCCAACGGCGCGGCCTGCGCGGTGGAGCTTATCCATGCCTATTCGCTGGTGCACGACGATTTGCCGGCCATGGATGATGACGATCTGCGTCGCGGCCAGCCGACTACGCACAAGAAATTCGATGAAGCCTGCGCGATCCTCGCTGGCGATGGCTTGCAGAGCCTGGCGTTCAGCGCCCTGCTCGACCCGCGCCTGAGCAACGTCGACGCCGAGATCCGTCTTGAAATGGTCAGCACACTGGCATTGGCGGCAGGTCCGGCGGGCATGGTCGGCGGCCAGGCCATCGACCTTGGCTCGGTAGGCCTGAAGCTCGATCAACAGGCGCTCGAATACATGCACCGGCACAAGACCGGCGCGCTGATCGAAGCCAGCGTCAAGCTCGGCGCCCTGGCCAGTGGTCGCGCCGAGAAGGACGAACTCAAGTCCCTGCAGACTTATGCACAGGCCATCGGCCTGGCATTCCAGGTTCAGGACGACATTCTCGACGTCGAAAGCGATACCGAAACCCTGGGTAAACGCCAAGGCGCCGACATTGCCCGCGACAAGCCGACCTACCCGGCACTGCTGGGCCTGGACGCCGCCAAGGCCTATGCCCTGGAACTGCGCGATCAGGCGCTGCATGCGCTGCGACCGTTTGACGCGGCTGCCGAGCCCCTGCGTGAACTGGCCCGCTACATCGTCGAGCGACGCAACTGACGGCGAATCCGCCAAAAAAGACCAACGCGTGGGCAGGGGCCGATGCATCAGGTAAACTGCCGCATCTTTTATACCTATAACGATTCGCCTGATGCCCACGACGTTTCATGAGATTCCCCGCAAGCGCCCGACCACGCCCCTGCTCGACCGCGCGAACACGCCGGACGGCCTGCGCCGGTTAGGCGAAGCCGAGCTGGAAACCCTGGCCGATGAGTTGCGCCTGGAATTGCTCTACACGGTCGGTCAGACCGGTGGGCATTTCGGTGCAGGTCTGGGCGTCATCGAGCTGACCATCGCGTTGCATTACGTCTTCGACACCCCGGACGACCGGCTGGTGTGGGACGTGGGTCATCAGGCTTATCCGCACAAGATCCTCACCGGTCGTCGCGAGCGCATGGCCACCCTGCGCCAGAAGGACGGCGTTGCCGCCTTCCCGCGTCGATCCGAGAGCGAGTACGACACCTTTGGCGTCGGCCATTCCAGCACGTCGATCAGCGCAGCCCTGGGCATGGCGATTGCCGCCCGTCTGCAAAACAGTGATCGCAAGGCGATTGCCGTGATCGGCGACGGCGCACTGACGGCCGGCATGGCGTTCGAAGCGCTGAACCACGCGCCGGAAGTGGACGCCAACATGCTGGTGATCCTCAACGACAATGACATGTCGATCTCGCGCAACGTCGGCGGTTTGTCGAACTACCTGGCGAAGATCCTTTCCAGCCGTACCTACGCGAGCATGCGCGAGGGCAGCAAAAAAGTCCTGTCGCGCCTGCCCGGCGCCTGGGAAATCGCCCGTCGCACCGAAGAATACGCAAAAGGCATGCTGGTGCCCGGCACGCTGTTCGAAGAGCTGGGCTGGAACTACATCGGCCCGATCGATGGCCACGACCTGCCAACCCTGATCGCTACCCTGCGCAACATGCGTGATCTCAAGGGCCCGCAGTTCCTGCACATCGTCACCAAGAAAGGCAAAGGCTTCGCCCCGGCTGAGGTCGACCCGATCGGTTACCACGCCATCACCAAGCTCGAACCTGTCGATGCGCCGGCCAACCCTCCGAAGAAAGCCAGCGGGCCGAAGTACTCCGGTGTGTTCGGTGAGTGGCTGTGCGACATGGCGGCTGCCGACCCGCGCCTGGTCGGGATCACCCCGGCGATGAAGGAAGGCTCGGACCTGGTGGCCTTCAGCGAGCGCTTCCCGCTGCGCTACTTCGACGTGGCGATTGCCGAGCAACACGCCGTGACCTTTGCGGCCGGCATGGCCTGCGAAGGCGCGAAGCCGGTGGTGGCGATCTATTCGACCTTCCTGCAACGCGGCTACGACCAGTTGGTGCATGACGTCGCGGTGCAAAACCTCGACGTGCTGTTCGCCATCGATCGAGCCGGCCTGGTGGGCGAAGACGGTCCGACCCACGCGGGCAGCTTCGACCTGTCGTTCCTGCGCTGCATCCCCGGCATGCTGGTGATGACCCCGAGCGACGAAAACGAACTGCGCAAGATGCTCTCGACCGGTCATCTGTATAACGGCCCGGCCGCCGTGCGTTACCCGCGCGGCAACGGCCCGAATGCGACCATCGAGAAAGACCTCGAGCCGATCGAAATCGGCAAGGGCGTGGTTCGCCGCCAGGGTAGCAACGTCGCTTTGCTGGTGTTCGGCGTGCAACTGGCCGAGGCGCTGAAAGTCGCCGAGACGCTGGACGCGACCGTGGTCGACATGCGCTTCGTCAAACCGCTGGATGAAGAGCTGGTTCGCGAAATCGCTGGCAGCCACGAGCTGCTGGTGACCGTCGAAGAAAACGCCATCATGGGTGGTGCCGGCGGTGCGGTCAGCGAATTTCTCGCTCGCGAGAATATCCTCAAGTCGATGCTGCACCTGGGCTTGCCGGACATTTATGTCGAACACGCCAAGCCGGCGCAAATGCTGGCTGAGTGTGGACTGGATGAAGCCGGGATCGAGGCTTCGATCCGCGAGCGTCTGCAACTGCTAAACCGCTAAACCGCTAAACCGCTATACACACTCCCCCCTGTGGGAGCGGGCTTGCCCGCGAAGAGGCCGACACATCCAACATCAATGTTGAATGTGCCGACGCCTTCGCGGGCAAGCCCGCTCCCACAGTGGTTTGTGGCGCTATCAAAATTGTGTACACCTCAAGCACCAACGGACTGTCGATGAAACTCTCCCCCCTCGCCCTGACGCTGACCCTGCTGCCAGCCGGCCCAGTGCTGGCTGACACCTTCGAACGCGACCAGGCCCTGAAGCTGCCCGACGTACTGATCAGCGCCAACCGCCAGGTCGAGGCGCGCAACGACAGCAGCGCCGCCAACACGGTCTTCACCCGCGAAGACATCGACCGGTTGCAACCCAACAGCGTCACTGACCTGCTGCGCCGTGTACCGGGGGTGCAAGTGGCACAAACCGGCGGGCGCGGCAGCCTGCCGGGAATTTACATTCGCGGCACGCAGTCGGCCCAGAGCCTGGTGCTGGTGGACGGCCAGCGGATCGGCAACTCGTCCTCCGGCGACAGCAACCTGCAACACATCAACATCGACCAGGTCGAGCGCGTGGAAGTGCTGCGCGGCTCCCGTTCGGTGATCTACGGCAGCGATGCGATTGGCGGGGTGATCCAGATCTTCACTCGGCGTGGCAGCGACCCCGGCCTGCAACCCAGGCTGCATATGGGGTTTGGCAGCAACCAGACCTGGGAGCGTAGCCTCGGCTTGTCTGGGGGCGATGAGCAGACCCGCTTCAACCTCGGCGCCAGCCTGGATGAAACCGCCGGGATCGATCGCACCCATGAGTCGTATCCCAGCGACAGTGATCACGACGCCTACCGCAACAAATCCCTGAGCCTGAGCGTGAGTCACGCCCTCAGCGACGACGTCGAGATCGGCGCCAACCTGCTGGATAACCGTGGTAAAAGCGAATTCGACAATCCGTTCGGTCGCTTCGACCTGAACACGTTCGAGTCAATCCAGCAGCAGCCCTACAACGAATTCGACGTGAGCAGTGTCAGCAGCTACATCGACGCACAGGTCAACGACCTGTGGAAAACCCGCGTCGAGTTCGGCCACAGCGAAAACCGCGAGAAGACGTTCGACAAGCTCAGCGATGAGCGCAGCGTGTTCAATACCTATCGAGACTCGGTGAACTGGCAGAACGACCTGACACTCAACCAGCGCAACAGCCTGATCCTCGGCGGCGACTGGTACGAAGACCGCGTCAACAGCAGCACGCCGTTCGACGAGGACAGTCGCTGGAACCGCGCGGCATTTATCCAGCATCGTTATCAGGCTGACAGCTTCTCTACCGAACTGGGCCTGCGCCGCGACCAGAACCAACAGTTCGGCGGCCAGAACAGCTGGAGCGGCACCTTCACCCTGCCGCTAAACCCCGACAACGACGTGCTGCTGACCTACAGCGAAGGTTTCCGTGCGCCGACCTTCAACGACCTGTACTACCCCGACTTCAGCAACCCGGACCTTAAACCCGAGACCTCGAAAAGCTATGAACTGCAATGGCGCAGCCAATTGACCGAGAGCAGTCGCCTGGAGGCCTCGCTGTACCGTACGGACCTCGAAGACGCGATCATCTTCGGCAGCAACTCACGGCCAGAGAACGTGGCGTCGGCACGCATCAACGGCTTTGAAGCGACATTAAGACAGGAACTGTTCGGCTGGCAGAGCAACCTCGGCGTGGCGATTATCGACCCGCGTGACCGCGATACGGGGCATACCCTGGCCCGTCGCGCACGTCGCACATTGAGCTGGGATCTGGATCGACAGTTCGACCGCCTGGGCCTGGGCGCCAGTTGGCAAGCTGTTAGCAGCAGCTATGACGACCTGAACAATCAACAGCCATTGGGTGGTTATGGGTTGCTGGGGTTGCGCAGCAGTTGGGCACTCAATCGAGAGATCAGCCTGGAGCTTAAGGTCGACAACCTGCTGGACAAGGGTTACAGCCGGGCACTGTACAGCCATGAAGGCAGCCAGTACGGATATCGCGAGGAAGGTCGGGCGTGGGTGTTTGGGGTGACCTGGACGCCTGAGCTCTGATGGTCTCTGGGCTAGCCTCTTCGCGAGCAAGCCCGCGAAGGCCGCACCTCGGTCTCAGCGGTCAGGTGCAATCTCGCGGCACAACTTGGCCGTCGCCTCGACCATCTGCCCGCTCGGCCGCTCCAGGCCCTTGTCCGTAACCAGCCGCAACTGCCCCTGCCGCACCGCCGCCACCTGCGGCCACGCCTTCCACGCATCAAGTTGCGCCTGATCACCGGCCAGAATCACCTCGGGATCGCGCTGCAGGACCGCTTCGACACTGATCTGCGGCGCCGGGAGTGCCTGGTCGCCGAAGACGTTTTGCGCCCCACAGACTTCAAGCGCAGCGCTGATGATCTGCCCTCCGCCCACGGTGTATAGCGGCTTATCCCAGACTTGATAGAACACACGCAACGGATGCTCCCGCCGATAGCGTTGACGCAGCTGCGCCAGGCGTTGACGCAATTCGCTGGCCAATACCGCCCCACGCTCAGGCCGCCCGAGTTGCGAGGCAATGGCTTCGATCTGTGCGGTGAGTTGCGCGAAATCATGTGGTTCAGCGACGTAGGTCGGGATGTTCAAGCGCTTGAGTTGTTCACGCTGGGCCGGGCCGACACTGCCAGGCCAGAGCAGCAACAAATCAGGCTTGAGGCTGAGCAAACGCTCCATGTCCAGCTGACCGTAGCGCCCCACGGAGGGCAAATCCTTGAGTTCGGCGGGACGCTCACCGGCATCCAGCACGCCGACCAGCAAGTCGGCCGAACCCAGTTCGACGACCATCTCAGTGAGGGACGGAGCGAGGCTGACAACCCGCTCCACCGCCATGGCCGAGCCGCTGATCACCAGCAGCAAAACCGCCAGCCAGACAGGGCGCATCAACCGAGCTGACGTGGAATTCGGTAGAGGTAGAACAGCACCGCGGTCGACAGCGCCAGCAGCATCAGCGGCACCGCTTCGAGACCGACAAACACCGCCAATGCACCGATCCAGGCCGGCAAGCCAGCCGCGAGGAACGCCGTGCGCCGCTTGGCCGCCAAACGGATCCATGCATCAGGCTCTTCAGGGGTATCGAGGGCTTTCTGGGTGGCGATCAACGCATGTTTATAGCCGCCAAAAAACTTCAGGCTGACAAACATCGAGGCGACACCGGCGATGAACAACGGCATTGCCAGCACCGGCAGTATGGCTTCACCCTGGCCGAACACTGCGTTGATCACGAACAGCGGCAACAAGGCCAACGCCAGGTATTGCCACCAATTGACGGACAGCCGCCGCCGTACCTGGCCGCGGGTCACGCCCGGTCTACCTCGCCCTGATGTTCATTGCCCATCATATGGTCGAGTTTGCTGGCCTTGGTTGCCAGGTAGAGTTTGTTGTGCGGATTGTGACCCGTGTGCAGCGGCACGCGCTCGGCAACCGCGATGCCCATGTCGGTCAAGGCTTTGACCTTGCGTGGGTTGTTGGTCATCAGGCGCAGGGATTTCACCCCCAGGTGCTCAAGCATCGGCAGGCACATGGCGTAATCGCGCTGGTCGGCGGCAAAGCCCAGGCGCTCGTTGGCCTCAACGGTGTCGGCACCGCCGTCCTGCAGCTCATAGGCGCGGATCTTGTTCAGCAGGCCAATGCCACGGCCTTCCTGGCGCAAATACAGCAATACGCCCCGACCTTCACGAGCGATGGCCTGCAGCGCAGCCTCAAGTTGCGAGCCGCAGTCGCAACGCTGGCTGAACAAGGCGTCGCCCGTCAGGCACTCGGAGTGCAACCGACCGAGTACCGGGGCACCATCGGCGATCTCACCCAGGCTCAGCACGACGTGCTCGCGGCCGGTGGCCTCATCGAGAAAGCCGTGCATGATGAATTGCGCAAAAGGCGTTGGCAGCTTGGAAGCGGCGACAAAAACGACAGGCACCGGTGTGCTCCTGATCTAAAAGTCTGAAGATTCGCAGGCCGGCATTGTAACAGCAGGTTCCAACCGACGCTTAGGCTGAATTATCGGCCATAACTATCAAAAAGTTTGATCTCTGTAGAAGCTGCCGCAGGCTGCGATCTTTTGATTTTGTATTTTAAGATCAAAAGATCGCAGCCTGCGGCAGCTCCTACAGGTTATTCCTCATCGAACGGGTAGGGTTGCTTCCAGCGTTCGAAGATCGGTCTGAGCTCGCCGCTTTTAACCAACTGCGCCATGCGTTGGTCGAACAACGCCATCAGGCTGCGGGCCGCCGGGGTCTTGGCAAAGCACAGGTACAACGGTAATTCGGCGATATGCGTGCGGCGAAACTGCGAAGGATCCTTCGCCCGACTGAGCACCCAATCGACTTCGGTCAGTGCGTCTATGTAGAAGTCGGCGCGGTTCTGCGTCAGCATCGAAACGATGCCGGTACGACGTAGTACTTCGTTGTAGCGGCGGACATTAGGCAGATAATGTTGATAATCGTAGCCACGCACCCACGCCAGACGGTAATTACCCAGGGTTTGCGGGGTCGGTTGCGGGCTGCTGGCCAGGCCCAGGGCGTAGATATGGTCGGTATCGAAGTTCCAGTGCGGATAAAGCACATCGCTGGATTCTTCATGGTAGGAACCGACACATGCATCGACTTCACCCCGCTCGGCCAGTCCCATCGAGCGCACATAGGGTTCGCTGCGGATGTCCAGCTTGACCCCCGCCGGCTCGAAGACTTTGCGCAACACGTCCCAGCCGAGGCCGTGGCCGTCGGCAGCGGTATAGTCTTCCCAGTCTTCGCTGGCCAGATGAATCACGGACGGCGCGGTGATTGCCTCCTCCGCCTGGACCAGCGCACCGAACAGCACCATCACCATCGCTACCCACCAGCGTCGAGCCATCCCTAGTTCTCCCAATTAATCCCTCAGGCGAAAATCCATACCAGCCCCTGCATCGCCAACCACGCAAACACTCCAGCCAACACGTCATCGAGCATGATGCCAACGCCTCCGTGCACATGCCGGTCAACCCAGTGAATCGGCCACGGCTTGAGGATGTCGAAGAAGCGAAACATCAAAAATCCTGCCAGCAGCCACTGCCAACCTTCCGGCACCAGCCACAGGGTGATCCACATTCCGACCATCTCGTCCCAGACGATACCTTCGTGGTCGTGTACCCGTAAATCATCGGCCACCTTGCCGCACAGCCAGAAGCCGAACAGCATGGTAATGCCCAGCATCAACCAGTAGCCCCAGTCGGGCAACATCTGCCATAGCGGGATAAAGGGTAGCGCAACCAGCGACCCCCAGGTGCCCGGAGCCTTTGGCAAGGTGCCGGAGCCAAAGCCAAACGCCAGGAAATGCCAGGGATTGCGCCAGACCGATGGCGGTACGAACTCCGCCGGAACCTGATTGGGGTGATCTGTCACGGTGTCTCCCGAAAATGTTGGTAGCCCCGGGTTTGCGGGGTGATGTCCTTGCCGTCGGCGTCCAGCAGCGTCACGCCCTGCCCTGCTACCACCCGCCCGACCACATGGATCGGCCAGCCGTCGGCCAGCAACAGCGGCAATTCGACAGACGGTAAGGTGAAAGCCAGTACGTAGTCGTCGCCGCCACTCAGGGCCGCAACCTGTGCGTGCGCCAGTCCAAGAAAATCGACCAGGCTTTGCGACAGCGGCAAGCGATCCCGCTCGACTTCGATGCCGACCTTCGAGGCCAGCGCGATATGCCCGCAATCAGCGAGCAGACCATCGGAGATATCCATGGCCGAAGTGGCCTTGCCACGCAGCGCCTGCCCCAATCCAAGCTGCGGTTGCGGCGACCAGTAATGCGCCAGCAGCGGCTCGGCAATGCGCGCTTGGGCCGTGCGCTGGCCGAGCACCAATGGCAAGGCACCGGCGGCATTGCCAAGGTCGCCGCCCACACACAGCAGGTCGCCCGGCCGCGCACCGCTGCGGGTCAGGGCCAAACCGCCCGGCACGCGCCCGAACACCGTCATGGTCAGGCTCAGCGGCCCGCGGGTGGTATCGCCGCCCACCAGCGCCACGCCGCAGCTCGAAGCCATAAGGTTCAAACCACGGGCATAGGCCTGCAACCAATCGGCGGTCACCGTCGGCAAAGTCAGGGCAAGGGTAAAGGCAACGGGCGTGGCGCCCATGGCAGCCAAGTCGCTCACCGCCACGGCCAGCGAGCGCTGACCGAGCAGGAATGGATCGCAGGGGTCGGCGAAATGTACGCCGGCCACCAGGGTATCGGTAGAAATCGCCAACTGCTCCCCGGGAGGGACAGCCAGCAAGGCGCAGTCATCGCCAATTCCGAGGGCAACGCCTTCGCCGCCCTGCGCACAGGGCGCGGCGGCGAAGAAATTGCGGATCAGCTCAAACTCGCCCATGGCTTCGTGTCGACATTCCAAGCGCCAATCAGCGCTTGAACGCCTTCACTTCAGCTTCACGCAGACGCGGGGCCAGCTTGTCGAGCACACCGTTGACGAACTTGTGGCCATCGGTAGAACCGAAGACCTTGGCCAGTTCGATGCCTTCGTTGATCACAACGCGATACGGTACGTCGACGCGCTTGAGCAACTCCCAGGTGGACAGACGCAGAACCGCCAGTTCAACCGGGTCCAGCTCTTCGATGGTCAAGTCCAGGCAAGGCTTGAGCGCGGTGTCGATTTCGGTCTTGAACTGCGGAACCCCGTGCAGGATTTCGCGGAAATACGCACCATCGACATCGGTGAAATCGTTATCGACCCGGAACTGCGCTTCGATCTCGTTCAGCGATTGCTTGGCCATGTGCCATTGGTACAGCGCCTGAGTCGCGAGCTGACGGGCTTCGCGACGCTTGACGCTTTTCGATGGCTTGCCAGCATCCGCAGGTTTTGGATCGCGCGGGTTGAAACGATCGCTTTCGTCGCTAATCACTTGGCCTCCAACTGCGCCAGCAGGCTGACCATTTCCAGAGCGGACAGGGCAGCTTCGGCACCTTTGTTCCCGGCCTTGGTGCCGGAACGTTCAATGGCTTGCTCGATGGAATCGACGGTCAGGACGCCGAAAGCGACCGGTACGCCGAACTCCATGGACACCTGGGCCAGGCCCTTGGTGCACTCGCCAGCCACGTATTCGAAGTGCGGAGTACCGCCACGAATGACCGCGCCCAGGGCGATGATTGCCGCGAACTCGCCCTTCTGAGCGACTTTCTGCGCAACCAGCGGAATTTCGAAGGCGCCAGGGGCGCGGATGATGGTGATGTCGCTTTCGCTCACGCCATGGCGAACCAGGGCATCAACAGCACCGCTGACCAGGCTTTCAACGACGAAACTGTTGAAACGGCCTACTACCAAAGCATAGCGGCCTTTAGGGGCGATGAAGGTACCTTCGATGGTCTTCAGGGTCATTCGATAGATCTCTTAAAGAGCCGGGACGCGTCTCGTACGCGCCCCTCAGTGATATTTGAACCGCGAATTCAAGGCCGGAAACAACCGGTCATTATTCGGAGGGCACGTATTCTACAACTTCCAGATCGAAACCGGATATCGCATTAAACTTCATCGGTGCCGACATCAAGCGCATTTTGCGTACGCCGAGGTCGCGCAGGATCTGCGAACCGGCTCCCACGGTGCTGTAGGTGGTCGGTTTTTTCACCGCCGCGTGGTCTGCGGTTTCGCGGATATGCGCCAGTAACACGTCGCCATCGAGCGGGTGTCCGAGCAACAGCACCACGCCGCTGCCGGCCTCGGCAACCGCGGACATGGCGGCGCGCAGGCTCCAGCGGCCCGGCTGCTTGACCATCAGCAGGTCGCGCAGCGGGTCCATATTGTGCACGCGCACCAGGGTCGGTTCTTCGGCGCAGACATTGCCCAAGGTCAGGGCCATGTGCACGTCACCTTCCACGGAATCACGATAGGTCACCAGGTTGAATTGGCCCAGTTCGCTGTCCAGAGGCTGCTCGGCAATCCGCTGAACGGTACGTTCGTGGATCATCCGGTAGTGAATCAGGTCGGCGATGGTGCCGATCTTGATATTGTGTTCAGCCGCAAAGGCTTCCAGTTCGGCACGACGGGACATGGTGCCGTCGTCGTTCATCACTTCGCAGATCACCCCGCTCGGCTCGAAACCGGCCATGCGCGCCAGATCGCACGCGGCTTCAGTGTGGCCGGCGCGGGCCAGGGTGCCGCCGGCCTGGGCCATCAGCGGGAAAATGTGGCCGGGGCTGACGATGTCTTCAGCCTTGGCATCACGGGCGGCAGCCGCTTGCACGGTGCGCGCACGGTCGGCGGCAGAGATGCCGGTGGTGACGCCTGTGGCCGCTTCGATCGATACGGTGAACTTGGTGCCGAAACCGGAGCCGTTGCGTGGGGCCATCAGTGGCAGCTTGAGCAGTTCACAGCGCTCGCGGGTCATCGGCATGCAGATCAGGCCACGGGCGTGCTTGGCCATGAAGTTGATGTGTTCGGCCTGACAGCACTCGGCGGCCATGATCAGGTCGCCTTCGTTCTCGCGGTCTTCGTCATCCATGAGGATGACCATCTTGCCTTGGCGGATGTCTTCAACCAGTTCTTCGATGCTATTGAGCGCCACAAGGCACCCCCATTCTTTTAGAAATTGAGTTTCAGGATTTGAGGTAGCCGTTGGCGGCGAGAAAGCTTTCGGTAATGTTGCTGCCGGTAGTTGGCTCAGCGGCCTTGTCGCCCAGCAGCAGACGCTCCAGGTAACGGGCCAGCAAGTCCACTTCCAGGTTCACCCGGCGGCCTGGCTGGTAAGACGCCATGATGGTTTCGCTCAGGGTGTGCGGAATGATCGTCAGCAGGAACTCGGCGCCATCGACCGCATTCACGGTCAGGCTGGTGCCGTCGACGGTGATCGAGCCTTTATGGGCGATGTACTTGGCCAGGTCCTTCGGCGCGCGGATGCGGAACTCCACGGCACGCGCGTTCTCGGTACGGGCAACGACTTCGCCCACGCCGTCGACGTGGCCACTGACCAGGTGCCCGCCCAGGCGTGTAGTCGGAGTCAGGGCTTTTTCCAGATTGACCGGGCTGCCGCTCTTGAGGTCATTCATGGCGGTGCAGTCGAGGGTTTCACGACTGACGTCAGCCGCAAAACCATTGCCCGGCAGTTCAACGGCGGTCAGGCACACGCCGTTGACCGCGATGCTGTCGCCCAGTTTGACGTCGCTCAGGTCGAGCTTGCCGGTTTCTACATGCACCCGCACATCTCCGCCTTTTGGGGTCAATGCACGAATACTGCCGATGGATTCGATGATGCCGGTGAACATGGGGTTCTCCTCGAGAACAGAGCCAGCGCTATAGCGATGGCCGGAAATTATACGCTCGCTGCCGGTGAAGGAATGGCGGTGACTCGCCAGTCATCGCCCACCGCGCGAATTTCGGTGATTTTGAGCTCGGGTGCATCCTTCATCTGCGCGAGCGGCCAGTCCAGCAGCGGTCGTGCCGAAGAGCCCAAGAACTTGCCGGCAATGAAAATCTGGAACTCATCCACCAAACCGAGTTGAGCGAAAGCACCGGCCAGCCGTGGACCGGCCTCTACCAGCACCTCGTTGACGCCACGGTGGGCGAGTTCGACCAGTAGCTGGCGCAGATCGACCTGACCATCATAGCCAGGCACGATCAAGCATTCCGGACCATTGGCGTATTGCTCTTCCACCGCTACACAGGTGGCGACCAGCGCCGGGCCGGCCTTGAAGAACGGGGCATCCAACGGTACGCGCAGACGCCCGTCGACCAGTACGCGTAGCGGCGGACGGCTCATGACCAAAGCGGTTTGATCGGCATCCAGGCCCAGCTCATTGGCGCGCACGGTCAAGCGGGCGTTGTCTGCCAGCACGGTGTCGGCACCGGTCAGCACCACACTGGCCTGGGCACGCAGGCGTTGTACCGCCGAACGTGCCGCGGGCCCGGTGATCCATTGGCTTTCGCCGCTTTCCATCGCCGTGCGACCGTCCAGGCTCATGGCCAACTTGACCCGCACGAACGGCAAGCCATGTTCCATGCGCTTGAGGAAGCCCTGATTGAGCTTGCGCGCCTCACCTTCCAGCACACCGCTTTCAGTGGCGATGCCGGCCTGGGCCAGGCGTTGCAGGCCACGTCCGGCCACTTCCGGGTTCGGGTCCTGCATCGCCGCCACGACCCGCGCCACACCGGCGTTCACCAACGCATCGGCGCACGGAGGCGTGCGACCGTGGTGACTGCAGGGTTCGAGGGTCACGTAGGCGGTGGCGCCACGGGCCAGCTCACCGGCGGCACGCAAGGCGTGGACTTCGGCGTGGGGTTCACCGGCGCGCTCGTGCCAGCCTTCGCCGACGATCTGCCCGTCACGCACGATCACGCAGCCGACCCTCGGGTTGGGGTGTGTCGTGTAATGCCCTTTGCGCGCGAGTTCCAGCGCGCGGGCCATGTAATGGGCGTCGAGGATGGCAAGTTCTGCTGGCGTGGTCATTCTTTCACCGGTTCCCGGGCCAGGCGATCGATTTCTTCGCGGAACTCATTGAGGTCCTGGAAGCGGCGATACACCGAGGCGAAGCGGATGTAGGCGACTTCGTCGAGCTTTTGCAGCTCGGCCATCACCAGCTCACCGACCACGAGGGACTTGACCTCGCGTTCGCCAGTGGCGCGCAGTTTGTGTTTGATGTGCACCAGCGACGATTCGAGGCGCTCGACACTCACCGGGCGCTTCTCCAACGCACGCTGCATGCCGGCGCGGAGTTTTTCTTCGTCGAACGGCTGGCGACTGCCGTCGGTTTTGATCAGGCGCGGCAACACCAGTTCAGCGGTTTCGAACGTCGTGAAACGTTCGCCGCAGGCCAGGCATTCGCGCCGGCGGCGTACCTGTTCGCCCTCGGCGACCAGACGCGAGTCGATGACCTTGGTGTCGTTGGCACCGCAGAAGGGACAGTGCATGGTGGCAGGCAACAAAAAAAGGGAGGGCCATGGTAGCGCATCCGGGTGGCAAGACAAGACATAGGGTTTGCGGTATACAGACGGGATGATCACTGGATCCATGGATTTCACCCTTCCGGAGCTGCCAATGCCGTTACGACCGCTCGTTTTGCTCAGCCTTTTCAGCCTGTTGGTGGCTTGCAGCAGCGATGCCCCCCAGCCGCCAACGCCTGGCCCGGCGCCACAACAAGCGCAGAAAAAAGCCCGAGAGTCGGCCAACCTCGGGCCTTTGCCGGCCCATCAACGTGAATTGAGCGGCACCCTGCAAGGCATCCCGGATGGCGCCGAAGTCGAGCTGGCCCTGCTGGTGATCGACGACAAGGACCGTCCGCAACAATTGCTCGCCAGTTCCAACCTGATCGGCACCAACCAGGCATTGCCGTTTCATCTGCGCTTCAATCCAGAATCGTTCCCGGCCGGTGCCCGCGTTGAACTGCGCGGCCGCGCCAGCCAGTCCGGCCAACTGATCCTGCACCTGCCGTCACAGCGGATCTATCAGCCGACCACCCAGGCGCTGGGCCAGCTGCAATTTGTCAAAGCGCCATGAAGACGCCGCTGGACCTGCAACAGGCGTTGGGTGAATTGCTCGGCGATGCGCGACTGGTCGCCTGCGGGCTGCCGGAGACTGATCTGAAGCTGTGGCTGATCGATGGCGACAACATGGACCGCGCCTTCAGCCCGGAAGAGACCCGCCGCATTCTGCATGAGCCGCCGTACTGGAGTTTTTGCTGGGCCAGCGGTCTGGCCGTGGCTCGGTATCTGGCGCAGAACCGGCATTGGGTCGAAGGCAAAAGGGTGTTGGATTTCGGTGCCGGCTCCGGGGTCGCGGGGATTGCCGCGGTCAAGGCGGGGGCGCTGGAAGTAGTGGCCTGCGACCTTGACCCGCTGGCGATTGCCGCCTGTCGGGCGAATGCCGAACTCAATGACGTAGCGCTCACTTACTCGACGGACTTTTTCGCCGAAGACGACCGTTTTGACCTGATCCTGGTGGCGGATGTGCTGTACGACCGGGCGAATTTGCCGCTGCTCGATGAGTTCCTCAGTCGTGGCCGCGAAGCGCTGGTGGCGGACTCGCGGGTGCGCGATTTTCGTCATCCGCTGTACCGGCGCATCGAAATGCTGGAGGCCATGACCTTGCCGGACCTGTGTGAACCCGAAGAGTTTCGGCATGTGAGCCTCTACCACGCAAACCGTTAAAAGATCGCAGCCTTCGGCAGCTCCTACATTGACCGTGTGTAAACCCGATCCTGTAGGAGCTGCCGAAGGCTGCGATCTTTTGCGCCAGCCCTTATAGTGAGCACATTCACGCTTCCAAGAGATCCCCCATGAGTCAGCAAACGCCGTACATCTTCGACGCCACGACTGCCGATTTCGACCAGTCGGTGATCGAGAACTCCTTTCACAAACCGGTGCTGGTGGATTTCTGGGCCGAATGGTGTGCCCCCTGCAAGGTCCTGATGCCGATGCTGCAGACCATTGCCGAGAGCTATCAGGGCGAACTGCTGCTGGCCAAGGTCAACTGCGACCTCGAACAGGACATCGTCGCCCGCTTCGGTATTCGTAGCCTGCCGACCGTGGTGCTGTTCAAGGATGGCCAGCCGGTCGATGGTTTTGCCGGTGCGCAGCCGGAGTCGGCCGTGCGGGCGCTGCTCGAGCCCCATGTACAAATGCCGCCACCGGCGGCCGCCGATCCGTTCGAACAGGCCCAGGCCTTGTTCGATGACAGCCGCTTCGCCGATGCGGAAGCCCTGCTGAAAGTGCTGCTGGGCGAAGACAACACCAATGCCAAGGCGCTGATTCTTTACGCCCGCTGCCTCACCGAGCGCGGTGAGCTGGGCGAGGCGCAAGCCGTACTCGACGCGGTCAAGAGCGATGAGCACAAGGCCGCCCTGGCCGGCGCCAAGGCGCAGATCAAGTTCCTCGGCCAGGCCAAGGATTTGCCGGATGCCGCCGACCTTAAAGCGCGCCTGGCAAAAAACCCACAGGACGATGAAGCGGTCTACCAGTTGGCCGTGCAACAACTGGCGCGCCAGCAGTACGACGCGGCGCTGGATGGCCTGCTCAAGTTGTTCATCCGCAACCGCAGCTACAGCGAAGGTTTGCCGCACAAGACCTTGCTGCAGGTGTTCGAACTGCTGGGTAACGATCATCCGTTAGTGACGACCTACCGCCGCAAGCTCTTTGCTGCACTGTATTAACAGCCCCGTCCTGTAGGAGCGAGCATGCTCGCGATGGACGTCAACGATGACGCGTGCTGTCTGTAGAAACGCGCCAAGCATTACGTCCATCGCGAGCATGCTCGCTCCTACAGCCAGCGATAAATCGGCGTATCGCCGCCGCTCTCGACTTTTACATCCGCACTATGACGCAAGCGCACCAACAGGCGCTTGCCCGCCGCCGCACTGCCGGCCAGCCCTTCCAGTTGATCGAGCAAGTCCGGCCCGCTCAATTGCCCGGCCTTGCGCAGCAAATCCCTGGCAACCTGCCACAGCGCATCGTCTTGATTCAGCGGTTTCGCCGCTGGTGCACTGACTTCGGTTTTTTCTACCTGCAGTTGCGCCCCCAGCCGCGCCCAATCGGCGTCATCCATCTCCAGCGTCAAATCCACCGGCCAGTCGCCGATGTTTCCGCGAATTCGCAACATGAGTCAGCTCCCGAACATTTCTTCATGCCCATGCTCCCATGGGGCTTGTGCAACGCCAAGCTGGCAGTCACAATCCGCGCACAAACGTTATAAGATTACATAACATTTTTTTCATCTTGTCTTTCGGAGACTCGCCATGCGCCGCCTGCTTCTCGCCCTGCCGTTTGCCATGTTGCCGCTGGCTGTGGCCCATGCCGCCGACGAACATGATCACGACCATGAGCACGGCAGCCTTGGCGCCCACGAGCACGGCGTCGGGCGCCTGAACGCGGTGCTGGACGGCCAGACCCTGGAGCTGGAGCTGGAAAGTCCGGCGATGAATCTGGTGGGATTCGAGCATGCCGCCGCCACCGACGCTGACAAGGCCAAGGTCGCCGCAGTCCGCAGTCAGCTTGAAAAACCCTTGACGCTGTTCAACCTGCCGACAGCAGCCGGTTGTGGGGTGGCTTCTCAGAAACTGCAAAGCCCCCTCTTCGGTGACAAGCCGGACGCCGACGACGATCACGACAAAGATGCCAAGGACGAGCATCACCACGATCACAGCGAAATCCACGCCCGCTACCAGTTCACCTGCACTACACCCGCTGCGCTGAAAAACCTGGACCTGGCGAATATCTTCAACACATTCCCGGCGACCCAGAAAATTCAGGTACAACTGATCGGCCCGAGCGGGCAGCAAGGGGTTGAAGTGACGGCAAAGGCTGCCGCCCTCAAATTCTGAATTCACTGCAAAACCAATGTGGGAGCGGGCTTGCTCGCGAAGGCAGTGTGTCATGCAACATAGAAGTCGACTGACACTCCCCCCTTCGCGAGCAAGCCCGCTCCCACAGGTTAATCAACATTCATGAAATCGGCGCCATGACCCAAGCACTCATCGAACTGTCCGACCTGGGCTTCAGCTGGCCCGGTCATCCGCCATTGCTGGATATCCCGGCGTTTCGCCTGGAACCGGGGGAAACCCTGTTCCTCAAGGGCCCCAGCGGCAGCGGCAAGACCACCCTGCTCGGCCTGCTCGGCGGTGTGCAAAAGCCCGATCGCGGCAGCATTCGCCTGCTCGGCCAAGAGCTGACGGCACTCTCTGCCGGCGCCCGCGATCACTTTCGCGTCGATCACACCGGCTACATTTTCCAGCAGTTCAACCTGCTGCCGTTTCTGTCAGTGCGCGAGAACGTCGAACTGCCCTGCCACTTCTCCAAACTGCGCGCCGAGCGGGCAAAACAGCGCCACGGCAGCATCGATCAGGCCGCCGCCACCCTGCTCGCGCATTTGGGTTTGAAGGACGACAACATCCTCGCTCGCCGCGCCGACTCCCTGTCCATCGGCCAGCAACAACGAGTGGCCGCCGCGCGCGCGCTGATCGGTCAACCGGAACTGGTGATCGCCGATGAGCCGACCTCGGCCCTCGACTACGACGCCCGGGAGAACTTCATTCGCCTGCTGTTCGCCGAATGCCGCGAAGCCGGGTCGAGCCTGTTGTTCGTCAGCCATGACCAGAGCCTGGCGCCGCTGTTCGACCGCCACCTGTCGCTGGCCGAACTCAATCGCGCCGCCACGTCTTTCGAGGTTTGAGATGTATCTGTTTCGTCTAGCCATGGCCAGCCTGTCAAACCGCCGTTTCACCGCGATCCTCACCGCGTTCGCCATTGCCCTGTCGGTGTGCCTGCTGCTGGCTGTGGAACGGGTGCGCACCGAGGCCAAGGCCAGTTTCGCCAGCACCATCAGCGGCACCGACCTGATCGTCGGCGCACGTTCCGGCTCGGTCAACCTGCTGCTGTACTCAGTGTTCCGCATCGGCAACGCCACCAACAATATCCGCTGGGACAGCTTCGAACACTTCGCCAACAACCCGAAAGTGAAGTGGGCCATCCCGATGTCACTCGGCGACTCCCATCGCGGTTATCGGGTGATGGGCACCACCGAGGCGTACTTCGAACACTACCAGTACGGCCGCCAGCAACACCTGGAACTGGCCGATGGCCGTGCCTTCGCCACCGATCCGTTCGAAGTGGTGCTCGGTGCCGAAGTGGCCGACGCATTGCACTACAAACTCGGCGACAAGCTGGTGCTGGCCCACGGTGTGGCCGTGATCAGCCTGGTCAAGCATGACGACAAGCCCTTCACCGTGGTCGGCATTCTCAAGCGTACTGGCACCCCGGTGGACCGCACACTGCACATCAGCCTCGGCGGTATGGAGGCCATTCACGTTGATTGGCACAACGGTGTGCCGGCCCGGGGCAACGGGCGGATCAGCGCCGATCAGGCGCGCAACATGGACCTGACGCCCCAAGCGATCACCGCATTCATGCTCGGCCTGAACAGCAAGATTTCAACCTTTGCCTTGCAGCGCGAAATCAACGAATTCCGCGGCGAACCGATGCTGGCGATCTTGCCGGGCGTTGCGCTGCAAGAGTTGTGGAGCTTGATGAGCACCGCGGAAAAAGCCTTGTTCGTGGTGTCGCTGTTCGTGGTGTTGACCGGGTTGATCGGCATGCTCACGGCGATTCTTACCAGCCTCAACGAACGCCGCCGGGAGATGGCGATCCTGCGTTCGGTAGGTGCGCGACCTTGGCATGTCGCGACGCTGCTGGTACTGGAAGCGTTTGCCTTGGCGCTGGCCGGTGTGGTTGCCGGCGTGGCGCTGCTTTACATCGGCATCGCTGCGGCACAGGGTTACGTGCAAGCCAATTACGGCCTGTTTCTGCCACTGGCATGGCCAAGTGAATATGAATGGACGCTACTCGGTGGCATCCTGATCGCTGCGTTGCTGATGGGCAGCGTGCCTGCCTGGCGCGCCTATCGCCAATCCCTGGCCGATGGCCTGTCGATTCGTTTATGAGGATGTTGAAATGCCCCGCGCTGTCTTTGCGCTGTTGATGCTGGTCGCCCTGCCATTGTGGGCGGCTGCGCCGAAAGAGCTGACCTGGTCGGAAATGATCCCGCCGGATGCGGCCGCGGAAGTGCCGAACATGACGCCGCTGCATGACCTGTCGAAGATGAGCGATGCACTGGCTGCCGAATCGGCACCGGCCGCGAAGCAGGACATGCCCAACGCGCCGGTGGTCAAGGCCCTCGACGGGCAGAACATTCGCTTGCCGGGCTACATCGTGCCGCTGGAAGTGAGTGAAGAAGGTCGCACCACGGAGTTTCTGCTGGTGCCGTATTTCGGCGCCTGTATTCACGTACCGCCACCGCCGTCGAACCAGATCGTGCATGTCAAAAGCGAAGTGGGCGTGAAGCTCGACGAGCTGTATCAGCCGTACTGGATCGAAGGTGCGTTGCAGGTAAAAGCGTCCACCAGCGAGTTGGCGGATGCCGGTTACCAGATGGAGGCGGACAAGATTTACCTGTATGAATTGCCATAGGCGCGAGGCTTGCCCGCGAAGAGGCCCTCACAGGTTCCCCAAAAAACAATCTCATCCCACTTTCATTGAGCTGCATCAAAAGACCAAATCGTTAGCCGACTTACCATTGGACATCGAACATTTTTAACGTCCTCTGGAGCCCCCATGAACAAGTCCTTGCTCGGCGCCTCGCTGTTTGCCCTCGCGCTCGCGGCCCCGCTCGCCCACGCTCACGAAAAAGGCGACATCCTCTTGCGTGCAGGCGCGATCACCGTCGATCCGAATACCGACAGTTCCAGCGTCAAGGTCGATCAGGGCCCATTGAGCGGTGCCGACCTGGGCGGCGAGGCGACGCTGAGCAGCGACACACAACTGGGCCTTAACTTCGCCTATATGATCACCGATCACCTTGGCATCGAATTGCTGGCGGCCACGCCGTTCGAGCATGACGTAAAACTCAAGGGCACTGCCCTGAGCGCAGCCAACGGCAAACTCGGCAGTTTTAATCAACTGCCGCCGACCTTGAGCCTGGTGTACTACCCGCTCGACCCCAAGTCCGCGTTCCAGCCCTATGTCGGTGCAGGCGTCAACTACACCTGGATGTATGACGAACACCTGAGCAGCGAAGCGCGCGCCAATGGTTTCAGCAACTTCAAGACCGAAAACTCCTGGGGCGTGGCCTGGCAGGTAGGTGCCGATTACATGCTGACTGACAACATCCTGTTCAACGCGCAGATGCGCTACATCGACATCGACACGCGTGCGACCGTGGAAAACAACGCCATCGCGCCGGGCACCCGGGCACGGGTGAACGTGGATGCGGATCCGTTTATCTACATGGTCGGCCTGGGTTACAAGTTCTAAACATTCACGTGGTGGTGATGATCGTTCCCCCGCTCAGCGTGGGATGCAGCCAGGGACGCTCCGCGTCCCAAGAGCAGACGCAGAGCGTCCATTGAGGCATTCCCAAGCAGAGCGTGAGAACGATCGGCAACAAAAAAGGCGCCTCAACCGGCGCCTTTTTCTATTGTCCCAGCAACCGCGCCAACCCGACACTCAACGGCGTCGGCTCGGGCGCTCTGAAGCGTTCCAGCAAACGCTGGTTGTTGGCCCGTGAATGACGAATATCGCCGGAGCGTGCCGGGGCGTAGCTCACCGGGGGCAGCTTGCCAACGACCACCTCGAGGGCTGCAAGCATTTGCTTGAGACTCGTCGCCTGGTTCCAGCCGACGTTTACCGCGCCGTCTTCCACCTGGGGTTTCTCGATAGCCTGCACCAGCAAATCGACCAGGTCTTCGACGTAGAGAAAATCCCGCGTTTGCTCACCGTCGCCAAACACGGTGATCGGCAGGCCTTTCTGTGCGCGCTCGCTGAAAATGCTGATCACCCCGGAATACGGCGAGGACGGATCCTGGCGCGGGCCGAAGATGTTGAAGAAGCGAAAAATCACCGGTTCCAGCCCATGCTCGCGCCGGTAGAAATCGAAGTATTGCTCGCTCGCCAGCTTGTCCGATGCGTAGGGCGTCAACGGTGCCTTGGGCGTGTCTTCACCGATCGACTCGCCTTCGCCATTGTTGCCATACACTGCGGCACTGGAGGCAAACAGCACGCGCTTGACCCCGGACTGGCGCATGGCTTCGCAGACATTCAGCGAGCCGATGAAGTTGCTCTGGTGGGTCTTCACCGGATCGTCCACGGACGCCTGTACCGATGCCACTGCCGCCAGGTGCGCCACGGCACCGCTACCGGCCACCGCTCGGGCGACCAGGGCGGCATCGGCCACGTCGCCGACAATCAGCTCGACCTTGGGATTGTCCAGCGGCAGGTTGCTGCGTTTACCGGAAGACAGATCATCGAGAATCCGAACCGAATAGCCCTTGGCGAGCAAGGCATCGGTGAGATGGGAGCCGATGAAACCGGCCCCTCCGGTAATCAAAACGGGGCGATCAGCCATGACGATAGAACCTGTCCAAAAGACCCGGAAGGGCCGCACGCCAGGCGCGTGGCTTGATTCCGAAGGTGTGCAGAATTTTCTTGCAGGCCAGTACCGCGTGCTGCGGTTCTTCGGCGGCGTCCGGTCGCGCGGCGTGAGCCTGGGCGGTCGGAGCTTCGACGGCCAGCGGATGCAGGGCGCGTGCTTCGGTGAGAATCGCCTGCCCCAAGGCTAGTGGCGTGGTCGCCTCATGCCCGGCGTAGTGGTAGGTGCCCCAAAGCGGCGCGCCACAGTCCAGTTGCTTGAGCACCGAAATGATCACGCGGGCCGCGTCGTCCACCGGTGTCGGATTGCCACGGCGATCGTCGGCCATCAACAGCTCCTGTGACTGCTCGGCGCGGCTGAGGAAGCGCCCGAGGGTGCCGTCGGGACTGTCATCGAGCAGCCAACCGAAACGCAACAGCACGTGTTGCGGGCAGGTGGCGCGCACGCTTTGTTCGATTCGCCACAACGCCTGGCCACGCAGGCCCAGCGGCTGCGGCTCGTCTTTTTCGCTGTAGGCTGTCGCCCGGGAGCCGTCGAACACGCGATAACTCGAGGGTTGCAGCAAGACGATGTTGTGATGCTGGCACAGTTCGGCCAGGCGCTCGATCGCCCGCTCCTGCCCGGCCAGGCGCTGTTCGCTGACCGCCTCCGCCTGGAACCAGTCAAAGTAGTAGGCGAGGTTGATCAACGCGTCCGGACGGGTGTCGTCGAGCAGTTGCGTCAGGCTCGCGGCATCCCAGCCGTCTTGAGGTGGGCGGGGGGCGAGGAAACCGATGTCTTCCTCCGCACCGAGGCGAATCAGCGCCTGCCCAAGGGCATTTCCGCCGCCCAGTAACATAAGGCGCATTCGCATAGAGTCAGCAGGCCCAGTCTGATTGGAACGATGGCTTAATCGACGGCGCCCGCGGGCAATGTCGTCGATAGTTGCCGGAATCGTTGCATTTTGCGGGTTTAGTGCGCAACCGTCATCCGTAAAGTGTAGATGTCCGGGATTTGTAGTGCAGCTACTGGCCTCTTCGCGAGCAGGCTCGCTCCCACAATGAAATTGTGTACACCGGCCCAATGTGGGAGCGAACC